>NZ_JBFAPC010000030.1:0-43468 GCF_040675535.1 Patulibacter sp. NPDC049589
GAGGAAGGGCAGCGAGCGCCCGAGGTTGAGGACCGCCCCCAGGGCGCGGTGCACGGGCGGGTTCGGGGCGAGCCCGTCCGGCCCGGTGTTGTGCACCAGGACGGCGGCCGGCAGCCCGAGGAGCACCACGACGAGCATCACGGTGCCGACCATCACGGCGGTCTGTCCGTAGGCGGGCAGCAGCAGGTCGGGCAGCTCGCCCCAGGGCGTCGCGACGGCGGTGACGAGCGGCGCGGCGCTCACGGCGCCACCGCCTTCGTCGCCGACCGCCGCGCGTCGCCCGACCCCGCGGCAGCGGGCGGCGGGGACTCGATCTCGGCGACGAGGCCCCAGTCCAGGAGCCGCGCGGTGACGACCTCGGGGTCGTCGACGGTGAGGCTCACGAGGGCCTCGCCCGTCCGGACGCCCTGCACGGTCTGGACCGTCGCGCCGAGCAGCGACACCGGGCCGTCGACCAGATCGCCGAGCCGCTGCAGCCAGTCGTCCGGGACCGCGCCCGACCCGTACGAGACGCGCCACACCGTCTGCCCGGTCGGCGCGCGCTCCGCGGGCAGCGACGGCAGCAGCGACCGGCCGAGCCGCGACGTCGGGGTCACGACCAGCCCGGCCACGCGGCCCTGCTCCTCGACGCGCCCCGCCGCCAGGCGGACGACCCCGTCGGCGATCCGGCGCACGACGTCCATCTCGTGGGTGATCAGCAGGACCGTGAGCCCGAGCTCCCTCCGGAGCTCGTCGAGCAGGTCCAGGATCGACGCGGTCGCGTCCGCGTCCAGGCCCGAGGTCGGCTCGTCGGCGACGAGCACCGACGGCCGGAGCGCCAGGGCGCGAGCGATCCCCACCCGTTGGCGCTCCCCGCCCGAGAGCTCGTGCGGCCGGTGGTGCGCGCGGTGCCCGAGCCCCACGCGCTCGAGCAGCTCGCCGACCCGACGGTCGCGGTCCGCCCGCGTCACGCGCAGGTAGTCGAGCGGCAGCGCGACGTTGTCGGCGGCCGTCCGTCGTCCGAGCAGGCTCGAGGCCTGGAAGACCGTCCCGATCGAGCGCCGGAGCTCACGGAGGCCGGCCCCCGACCGGCCGGTCAACGGACGCCCGTCGATCGAGACCGTGCCCGAGGTGGGTGGCGTGAGCGCGGTGACGCACGCGCCGAGCGTGCTCTTGCCGGACCCGCTCGGCCCGACGACCGCGACGATCTCGCCCCGCGCCACCGAGAGGTCGACGGCGTCGAGGGCGTCGACCGCGTGCGCACCTGCGCCGTAGCGCTTGCTCAGCCGCTCGACCTCGATCATCCCGCGACTCCGGCAGCGCGCTTCGTATTGCAGATCAGGTTTTCCATGAATCGACCGGGAACGTACAGAAGTTCCACCAGAATGACTAGCCCTTGATCTCAAAGTTCGGCCGGAACGCCTCTATGGCGACCTTTGTCTGCCGGTAAGTTCCATCAAAATGACCAGCGCGGTATGCTGACGTCATGGACGAGTCGACCGTCGTCAGCACCCTGGCCCGGGCGGTCCGCAGCGCCCGCGACGCCCGGGGGTGGACGCAGGACGAGCTGAGCCGTCGTGCCGGGGTGAGCAAGGGCGCACTGGTCGCCGTCGAGCACGGGACCACCAACCCGAACCTCTCGACGCTGTGCCGCCTCTCCGACGCGCTCGGCCTGCCCGTCTCCTCCTTGCTGGACACGCCCGCGGGCGACGTCGTCGAGGTCGTCGATGTCGCGACGCTCCCCGCCCTCTGGACCGGCCCGGCCGGCGGGACCGCGAACCTCGTCCTCAGCACCCGCGGCGCCGCGCCCGTCGAGCTCTGGCGGTGGCGGCTGCACCCCGGCGAGTCCTACGACACGGTGCCCTATCCCGAAGGCGTGGTCCGCACCGTGAGCGTGGTCGGCGGCACGTTCGTGCTCGTCGTCGACGGGACCCGGCACGAGCTGCACGAGGGGATGACGGCGACGTTCTCGGGGGCGTTGCCGCACGGCTACCGCGGGGGAGGGGACGGTCCGAGCACGATGCTCGCCACCACGCACCTGCCGGAAGGCGGCACCTGGTGAGCGCTGTCCCAGCAGGGTCCGGCGTCGCGGAGATCGCGGCCGATCTCCGCTCCGGCGGACCGGCGCTCCGTGAGCTGGTCCAGGCGATCGCCGCCGCGCGGGAGGATGACCGGGCCGACCCCGCCCCGGCGCTCGCCGTGGTGCGTGCGTCCCGGCTCGGGGCGCTCCGCGTGCCCCGCGCCCAGGGGGGCGGCGGGGCCACGCTCCGCGAGCTGCTCGCCGCGATCGTGGACGTCGCGGAGGTCGATCCCGACGTCGCGCACATCCTGCGCAACCACTTCGGCTTCGTCGAGGAGCGTCTGCTCGCGACCCGACCCGGGGCCCAGGATCCGTGGCTCCGGCGGGTCACCGACGGCGCGCTCTTCGGCATGGCCACCACGGAGGCCGGGCCGCGGCCCGTCGGCGACGACCGCGCGTACGCGACGTCGGTGACGACCGAGGGGGCGGTTCTGCGGCTCCGCGGGACGAAGCAGTTCGTGACCGGCGCGCGCTTCGCCGACCACGTCGCGGTCCTCGCGATGCGGGGCCCGCAGGAGATCGTTCACGCGGTCGTGCCGACCGACCGCGCTGGCGTCGAGCTGCGGGACGACTGGGACGGCATCGGGCAGCGACACACCGGCAGCGGGACCGCGGAGTTCCACGACGTGCGCCTCGCGCCCGACGAGGTCCTGCCGGGCTGGCGCCTGGACCTCGAGGCGCCGGCCACCTACGAGCCGACGCTGGCGCAGCTCTGGCTCCACGCCGTGATCGCGGGCATCCTCCGCGCCGTGGTCACCGACGCCGTCTCGCTGGTCCGGTCCCGCCCGCGGACCTTCAGCCACGCGCCGACGCCCGTCGCCGCCGACGATCCGCTGCTGCATCAGGTCGTCGGGGAGCTCTCTGCCACCCAGTACGCGACGCAGGCCCTGGTGCTCGCCGCCGCCGACGCCCTCGACGTCGCCGCAGCGAGCGGTGGCCTCGGGGGCCGCCCCGATCGCGAGGCGGTCCGCGACGCGGCCGCCGCCGCCGCGCGCGTGAAGATCCACGTCGACGAGACCGCGCTGCGTGCCGCGGGGCTCCTCTTCGAAGCCGGCGGCGCCTCCGCCACGAAGACCGAGCGCCGACTCGACCGCCACTGGCGGAACATCCGCACCCTGGTCTCGCACAACCCGTCGCGCTACAAGGCGCAGGCGCTCGGAGCCCTCCTCGTGTCGGGCCGCGCGCTGCCGACGAACGGCTACTTCTGACGCCGGTGACGACCACGCGTCGCCCGGGACCCTCGTCGCGCCGGGCAGCACCCCCGCCGCGCTGGCGCCGCCGCTCACCGGGCCGCCGCTCCGAGGGTCTCCACGAGCCGGTCCAGGTCGTCCTCGTCGTTCCACGCCCCGACCGAGGCGCGGACCAGGTCGGTGCCCGGCAGGCGCCGGACGTCGATCCCCCGGTCGGCGAGGCGGGCGACGGTGGCGGGCGGGTCGGCGTCGCGGAAGCTGACGAGCGTCGATGCGTCCCGGGCGGCGACGTCCCGGCCGGATTCCGCGAGCACGGCCGCGAAGCGGGCGGCGAGCGTGCTGCCGTCGGCGTGCACGGCGGGCCATCCGTGGTGCTCGAGGACCTGGATCGCCGCCGTCGCCTGCGCGATCGCCGCGGGCAGGGACGCCGACGCGTCGAACGCTCGGGCGTCGCCGAAGGGCACGGTGTCGAGGCCCGCGTCGGGGTGGTCGAGGTTGCGCCAGCCGACCCCGGTGGGCTCGAGCAGGTCCCGCCACGCCGGGTCGATCCAGAGCAGCCCGGTGCCGGCCGGGCCGCACAACCACTTCTGCCCGGGGGCGGCGTAGAAGGCGCACCCGAGGACCGCGGGGTCGACCGGCACCGCACCCGCCCCTTGCGCCCCGTCGAGCAGCACCGGGACACGCCCGCGGAGCTCGGCCAGCGCGGACGGCGCGGTCCGGCCGTCCCGCCACGCGACGTGCGAGCAGGCGACCAGGGTCGTCGCCGGCGTCACGGCCTCGTGGATGCGGTGCAGCGGGGCGGCGCGGACGCGCACCCCCCGTCGACGGAGGACCGCCAGCTGGCCGAGGAGGCCCGGGTGCTCGTCCTCCGCGGTCACGACCTCGGCGTCGCGTCCCCAGCGGAACGCCGACAGGACGCGCGCGAGCCCGTCGGTCGTCCCGGTGGTGAGCGCCACGTCGCGCGGCCGGACGTCCGGCCCCAGCGCGCGGGCGTAGGCCGAGCGGAGGTCCTCGCGCACCGCCTCCCAGCCGTCCTCGTCGCGCCCGAGTCGACCCCAGGTCGCCTCGTGGCAGAGGACGAGCTTCGCGGCGCGCGCGGCAGCTGCGGGGACGGGCCCGAACGACCCGGCGTTCAGGTAGACGGAGCGCGACAGGACCGGGAACTCCGCACGGAGACCGGTCGCCGTCGTCACCGCCGGACCGGCTCCCATGCGCCGCCCTCCGCCTTCCAGCCGGAGAAGCCCGGGTCGAGGTGGGCGACGTCGCGGTAGCCGAGCCGCTGCAGGGTGACGGCGGCCAAGGCGGAGCGCCAGCCGCCGGCGCAGTAGGCGACCACCGGACGCTCGGGGTCGAGCTCGGCGCGGTGGTACTCGGACGTGGGGTCGGCCCAGAACTCGAGCATCCCGCGGGGCACGTGGGTCGCGCCGGGGATGGCGCCCTCCTTCCAGCGCTCGCGGACGTCCCGGACGTCGATCAGGACGGGCCGGCGCTCCTCGAGCTCGCGACGGAGGTCGTCGGGAGACAGGCCCCGGACGGCCGCACGGGCCTCGCGGACGAGCGCGCCGACGGTGGTGGGCGGCAGCGGGGCGGGGTCCGCCGGAGGCAGCGCCGCTCGCCCCGCGGCGGCCGCGGCCGGCGCGGGCGAGACCCCGACCGCGGTGTCCGTCCGCGACGCCGGCGCGTGCGTGGCCGTGGCCGTGGCCGTGGCCGGACGCTCCCGGTCCGCCGCCTCCCGGTCCGCCGCGTCGCGCGGCCGCACGGCGTGCGCGTCGAGCGCCAACACGCCGGCCGGCAGGACGAGCAGCGGGTTGACCTCGAGCTCGTCCGGAGACCCCGGTCCGTCGAGTGCCGCGGAGAGCGCAGCCACCGCCCGGCCCGCGGCCGCGACGTCGAGCACCGGTCTGCCGCGGGCTCCGGCCAGCAGCGGGGCGATCCGCAAGGAGCGGACGAGCCGCTCGCCGCGGGCCGCGTCGACCGGAGCGAGGGCCACGGCGACGTCCTGGTGCAGCTCGGCGTGCAGGCCGCCCGCGCCGACGACGACCAGCGGCCCGAAGCTCGGATCGCGCCGGACGCCCACGAGCAGCTCGACCCCGTCGCGCAGCGGCGCCTGGGCCTCGACGGCGAGCTCGGCACCCGGCCGGTCGCCCAGGAGGCGCTCGGCGGCCGCCCGGACCGCGGCGGCCGAGGCGACGTCGAGGACGACCCCGCCGTCGTCGGACTTGTGGGCACGGCCGAGGACCTTCAGCACCACCGGGTACCCGAGGGCGTCGGCGGCCAGGACGGCGTCGTCGGGCGTCGACGCCGGGCGCGCCGCGGCGACCGGGATCCCGGCGGCCTCGACGACCCGGCGGTCGCGCCAGTACGCGGCACGGCCGGCCGGCGTCGTGGCGGGCCGCGGCCCGCCGATGGACGGCCGCGCGGCGGCCGGTCGAGCGCCGGCCGGCTCGTCGCCGAACGTCTCGGCGTCGGGCAGGTCGGCCGGCAGCACCCCGCGGGTCGCGACGTCCCCGGGCGCCTCCGCGCGGCCGGCGACCGCCGGCAGGCCGTGCACGTCCTCGCGGTCCCGCAGGAGCACTACGGCGTCGAGCGCCGTGCCGACGTCCTCGAAGACCGGGACGCCGCCGGCCCGGAGCACCTGGGCGCCGGGGGTGTCGCCGTACCACGTGTGCACCACGACCGGGACGCCCGTGTCCTCCGCCACGGTCGTGAGGGCCTCGGCCGCGGCGAGCTCGTCCGCGACGTACGCGACCGACTGCCGCTCGTAGCCGCCGAACATGCTCGTCAGGACGACGGCGTCGACCTCACCGGAGGCCGCCACGACCCGCACGGCGTCGGCGTAGTCGCTGAGCTCGAAGTGGGAGCCGCCGGTGATGTCGACCGGGTTGCGGCGGGCGGAGGCGCCGGCGGTGGCGTCCGCGATCGCCCGCTCGAGGTCGTCGGAGAACCCGGGGACGTCGAGCCCGCGGGCGACGGCCGCGCCGGCCCCGAGCACCGCCTGTCCCCCGCCGTCGGCGATCACCCCGACCCGCGGGCCCCGCGGCGCCCGGCGGGCCCGGAGCGCCTCGACCGCCTCGATCAGCTGCGGCGGGGTCTCCACCTGGACGATCCCGACCGCGCGGCAGGCGGCGCGGCGCGCCACGTCGTCGGCCAGCAGGGAGCCGGTGTGCGACGCGACGGCCCTGCGCGTCGGGTCGCTCGAGGGCGGCGCGAGCAGGACGACGGGCTTGCCCGCCGCAATCGCCTCGGCGGCGGCCTCGAGGAAGGCACGGCCGTCGCGGAACTCCTCCACGTAGGCGGCGATGACCTTCGTCGCCGGGTCGTGGGTGAGCGCGCGGACGAGCTCCGCGGCGTCGACGTCGGCCTGGTTGCCGAACGAGAGCAGCCGCGAGAAGCCGACGTCGTGGCGCGGCCCGAGGCTCACGAGCTCGGTGATGATGCCGCCGCTCTGGGAGACCACCGCGAGCGAGCCGGTCTGCGGGTCGTCGAGCCAGGTCATCGCGTCGAGCTGCACCGCGCCGTTCCAGACCCCGTTGCAGTTGGGTCCGACGAGCAGCGCGCCGGCGGCGCGGACGCGGTCGGCGAGCGCCCGCTCGCGCGCTGCGCCCTCCGGCCCGCTCTCCCGGTAGCCGACGGTGATCACCACGATCGCCCGGGCGCCGGCGGCGAGCGCGTCCTCGACGGTCTGCTCGACGCTCGCGACGGGGACGACCACGACGACGAGGTCGGGGCGCTCCGGCAGGTCGGCGAGGCTGCGGTGGACCGGGTGCCCGAGGATCTCGCCGCCGCTGCGCGAGACGAGGTGGACCGTGCGCCGGTCGGTCCCGGTCAGGAGGTTGCGGGCGAGCAGGTGGCCCCACTTGGTGGGGGCGGCCGAGGCGCCGACGAGCGCGACGACCCGCGGATCGAACAGCGCGTCGAAGTCGCGTCCGCCGGCGGCGGCGGGGCGGGTGGGCGTGGGACTGGGGATGGTCATCGTGGGGGGTCCTCGGGTCAGAGGGCGACGAGCGCGGCGGGGTGGTGCGTCAGCCGCTCGGCGCCGTCGTCGGTGATCAGGTACATGTCCTCGAGCTGGTGGCCGCCGAGGCCGCGGACGTAGTAGGGGGTCTCGAAGCAGACGACCATCCCGGGCTCCAGCGGCCGCTCCTCGAACGGCCCCAGGAACGGCCCCTGCTCGTCGAGGCCGAGCCCGGCCGCGTGGCCGACGTGGCCGCGCGTGTAGGTCGGCAGACCCCCGCGCCGCACCGCGTCCTGGGCGACCCGGAAGACCTCGCGCATCGGCGTCCCGGGGCGGATCAGCGGGACCGCCGCCGCGTGGCCGGCGAGCAGCGCGTCGAAGATCCGGGCGGAGAGAGCGGGCACGCGGCCGACGGCGAAGGACCGGCCCGCGTCGCTGCCGTAGCCGTCGACCTCGACGCCGAAGTCCGCGAAGAGGACGTCCCCCGGCGCGATCGGCGTGGTGTCGGCCCGCCTGCTCGGAGCGACCTCCCCGCCCGTGGTGAAGTCGCCGCGGACCTCCGTCACCGCCGCGTCGCCGTGCGACGCGGCGGACCAGGCGGCGGCCGCGAACGCGGCGCGCAGGCGCAGCGGCGAGCGGCCCTCGACGCCGGCGGCGAGCGTCGCGCGCAGGGCGTCGTCGGCGAGCGCGGCCGCGTGGCGCAGGCGGGCGACCTCGACCGGGTGCTTGATCGCCCGGAGGTCGTGGAACGCCGCGACGGCGTCGACGAGCTCGGCCCGCGGCAGGACCGCGCGCAGGGCCTCGGCGTCCGCCAGCGCCAGCGCGTGCGTCGCCACGCCGATCCGCAGCGGTGCGCCGACGTCGACGCCGCTCGCCTCGAGCGCGTCCCGGACGAGCACGGCCGCAGCGGCCTCGTCGTGCTGCGCCGGCTTGGGTCGGACGGTCGTCGTGCCCGCCCGCAGGTCGTCGAGCTCGTCGACCTCGATCCAGACCGGCGACGCGAGCACCACCGCGACGTCGGACTCCGTCCGCGCCCGGCCGTGGTCCCAGGCCCCCACCACCAGGGCGCGGGAGGCACCGTCGGCCGCGAGCACCGCGACCGCCTGCCCCAGGCCCGCGGCGTACGGTCGGTGCCCCGTCAGGTGCTGGACGTCCTCGGGGGTCACGGCGAGCAGCGCATCGAGGCGACGCCGGCCGAGCGTCGCCCGGGCGCGCGCCGGATCCACGAACCCCCGTGACCCCCCGGCGCTCACGCCGCGAACCCCACGTCCTTGAACAGGTAGTTCCCCAGCGGCAGGCCGGTGCTGGCGGGCTTGAGGCCGACGAGCTTCGTGCTGTACGCGTCGACGACGTTGTAGAAGTACGGGATCAGCAGGCCGCCGCGGTCGTACTCGATCCGCTGCGCCTCGTGGAGCAGCTCGGTCCGGCGCCCGTCGTCCGCGATCCGCTTGGCCTGCGCGATCAGGCGGTTGAACTCCGGGTCGTCGAAGTGCGTCTCGTTGTACGGCGCCTTCGGCAGGTGGGTCGCCGCGACCTGCGCGAAGTAGGAGCGCGTCGTCCAGTACGTCTGGGCGAACGGCCAGCGCTTGTACTCGTCGCCGAAGAAGACGTCGGTGCCGACCTTGCGCAGCTTCACGCGCACACCGGCGTCGGAGGCCTGCTTCGCGAAGACCTGGGCCGCCTCGACGATGCCCGCGACCTGGGGCGCCGTCACGAGCTCGAACGTCTCGTCCCGGCGGCCCGCCTGCTTGAGCAGGGCCAGCGCCCGGTCGACGTCCTGCGTGCGCTGGGGCAGGGCCCGGTCGTAGGCGGGATCCAGCGGCGAGACGACGTCGTTGGCGACGCGGCCCTCGCCGGCCAGCGCCTGCGCGACGAGCTGCTCGCGGTCGGCGAGCAGCCGGAACGCCTGGCGCACGCGGACGTCGTCGAACGGGGGCGTGTCGACGCGGAGGGTGAAGGCGTGCCAGTTGCCGGTCTTGGCCCGCAGCACCGCGAACCCGGGCCGGCCGCGGATCGCCGCGCGCTGGGACGTCGGCAGGTCCGTGATGGCGTCGACCTGCCCACCGAGCAGCGCGTTCAGCCGCGCCGTCTCGTCCGGCAGGTCGACGATCACGAGCTCGTCGACGTAGGGCTTCGGGGCCTCGCGGTAGTCGTCGTAGCGCACGAACACGCTCTGGCGGCCGGGCTCGAAGGAGCGGAACCGGAAGGGGCCCGTCCCGATCGGGTGCTTCGGGTCGTAGTCCTTCGGCACGATCGCGACGGTCGAGCGCGCGAGGTCGTCGAGGAGGTTCGCGTTGGGCTCGCGCAGCGTCAGGCGGACGGTGCGGTCGTCGACGACGCGGATACGTCGGGGGTCGACGCTGCTCAGGGCGGTCGCGGCGCTCTTCGGGTCCTTGGGATCGAGGATCCGCTGCAGGGACGAGACGACCTCGTCGCTGGTGACCGGACGGCCGTCGTGGAAGGTCAGGCCGTCCTTCAGCCGGATGGTCCAGACGTCGAGCTTCCCCCGCTCCGGGGCGATCTCCTCGGCCAGGACGTGCTGGATCCGGAAGTCGCGGTCCCGGATCGCCAGCGGCTCGTGCAGGTTGTTCGAGCGCATGGCGTCCACGAGCGACGCGTCGGAGCGGTGGGCGTCGAGCGAGTCCTGCGGCCCGCCGCCGGCGACGCCGATGCGCAATCGCCCGCCGCGTCGCGGGACCACGGGGCCGGTCGAGGCGGCGGCGGATGATCCCGGCTCGTCGGAGCCGCAGGCGCTGAGGATGCCGCCGGCGCCGAGCAGGATGCCGCCGGCGAGGGCACCGCGGACGACGCTCCGGCGCGTCAGGCGGCGGCCGTCGGGGGCGGAGGATGGGAGGAGGTCGGTCATGTTAGCCGTTCGGTTGGAGGGGAGCGAGGAGGGAAGACGGGGGCGGGACGGCCGGGCCGCGGTCGAGTCGGGGGCTGTCGGCGACGAGCCGCCGGGCGTCCTCGGTGGCGGGCGCGGTGAACACGTCCTCCGTCGCGGCGGTCTCGATCGCACGCCCGTGGCGCACGATCAGGACGCGGTCGGCGACGGAGCGCACGACCGCGAGGTCGTGGGTGATGAAGAGGACCGCGAGGCGGCGCTCGCGGCGGAGCTCGTCGAGCAGCCCGAGGACGGACGCCTGGACGGAGACGTCGAGCGCCGAGGTGATCTCGTCGCACACGAGCACGTCGGGATCCGCGGCGAGCGCCCGCGCGATCGCGACGCGCTGCCGCTCGCCGCCCGACAGCTCCTCCGGCAGGCGCTCCGCGACGCCGGCGGGCAGCTCGACCCGCGCGAGGAGGTCCGCCGTCCGCGCCGCGCGCCGCCGACGGGGCTCGTCCGAGAACAGGACCAGGCCGCGGTCGACCGTGTCGCCGATCGTGCGCCGCGGGTTGAGCGACGCGTAGGGGTTCTGGAACACGTACTGGACGCGGCCCCGGTGCTCCCGCGAGCGGTCCCGGGCGAGCGGCGCGAGCGGCACCCCGTCGAGGGTCACCGTGCCGGCGGCCGGACGGTGGAGCCCGGCGATGCAGCGGGCCAGGGTCGTCTTGCCGCTGCCCGACTCGCCGACGATCGCCAGGCACTCGTCGCGCCGGACGTGGAGCGCGACGTCGTCGACGACCGTCGCTCGACCGTGGACGGCGACGAGCCCGGTCACCGCGAGCACCGCGCCGCTCGGTTCCGGGGCGGGCGGTTCCGGCGCGGACGGCGCCGGGGCGGGAGACGCCTCGGCGGGACCGCGCGTCCCTCGCGAGCGCGGACGCCCGACGCTCCGGTGCGCGTCGAGCAGGGCCCGCACGTACGCGTGCTCCGGCTCATGGAGCACGGATGCGACGGGGCCCCGCTCGACGATGCGGCCCTCGCGCAGCACCGCGACGGTGCCCGCGATCTGCGCGACGACCGCCAGGTCGTGGCTGACGTAGAGCGCGGCGAGGCCGTGGGTGCGGCAGAGCTCGCGGATCGTCGCCAGCACGTGGGCCTGCGTCGTGACGTCGAGGCCGGTGGTCGGCTCGTCGAACGCGACGACCGCCGGACGGCAGGCGACGGCGATCGCGATGGCGACCCGCTGCTGCTGGCCCCCGGAGAGCTGGTGCGGGAAGCGCCGCAGGAACGCCCGGTCGTGCGGGAGGGCGACGTCGGCGAGCGTCGTGCGGGCCCGCTCCCGGCGCTCGTCCCGGGGGGCGTCCAGGTGGGCGGCGATGACCTGGTCCAGCTGCGTCCCGATCCGCAGCGCGGGGTTCAGCGACGACGCCGGGTCCTGGGGGACGTAGGAGACCGCGCGGCCCCGCACCGCGCGCAGCTCGCGCGGCGGCAGGGCGAGGACGTCGCGACCGCCGACGAGGGCGCTGCCCGCCACGACGCGCGCGCCGCGCCGGACGTGCCCGAGCAGCGCCAGCGCGGTCGTGGTCTTGCCCGACCCGGACTCGCCGACCAGCGCGAGCACCTCGCCCGGCCGGATCGCGAGCGAGACGTCGTCGACGACGGGGCGGTCGGTGCCGGGCTGCGCGATCGTCAGCCCGCGGATCTCGGCGGCCGGGACGGCGGGGACGGCGGGGACGGCGGGGTCACGGGTCCTCATGCGCGGCCCGCCCGGTCGAGGCCGGCCGCGGCCCGCGAGAGCCCGTCGGTCACGAGGTTGACGCCGACGGTCAGCACGCCCACCGCGACCACGGGCAGCACGACCGACCACGGCTGCGCGGTGATCGCCAGCCGGTTCTCGTTGATCATGAGCCCCCAGTCCGACGCCGGCGGCTGCAGGCCGAAGCCCAGGAAGCCGACGGAGGCGACGAGCGCGATCGACACCGTCAGACGCAGGCCGAACTCGACCAGGAGCGCGTCCGCCGCGCTGGGCAGGACCTCGTGCGTCGCGATCCGCAGCGACGACTCGCCGGCGGCCTCCGCGGCCCGGACGAAGTCCCGCTGCGCGATCTCGAGCGCCGTTCCGCGGGCCACGCGGGCCACGCGCGGCGCGTTGGCCAGGGCGACGAGCAGGACGATCAGCCAGAGCTGCGGCCCCAGGGCCGCGACGCCCAGCAGGACGAGCACCACCTGGGGGATCGCCAGCAGGACGTCGGCGGTCCGCATCACCAGCTCGTCGATCCAGCCGCCGCGGATCGCCGCCGCGATGCCCGCCGCCGCGCCCGCGCCGACGCCCGCGACGGTGGCCAGGACCGACATCGCGAGGATCGCCCGGCCACCGGAGAGGAAGCGGCTGAGGACGTCGCGACCCAGGACGTCGGCGCCCAGCGCCGCGCCCGACGCCGGACCGCTGCTGGGCGGGGCGACGAACGCGTCCGGGTCGTGCGGCGCGACGAGCGGCCCGACGACGGCGACGAGGACGACCAGCACGACGAGCGCCAGGCCCAGCCTGACCCGGCCCAGCCGCGCCGCGGCGGCGAGGGTCCGCCCCCTCCCGCTCATCGGGCCGCCGCCGTCCGCAGTCGCGGGGTCGCGAGCGTCGTGGCGACGTCGGCGAGCAGGTTGACCGCGACGTAGACGGCGCCGGTGCCCAGCGCGATCGCCTGGACGACCTGCACGTCGCGGTTGCGCACCGCCTCCACCAGCGCCGCGCCGATCCCCGGGAACGAGAAGACGAACTCGACGACCACGACGCCGCCGCTCAGCCAGGCGAACTGCAGCGCGACGACCTGGATCACCGCCGGGAGGGCGTTCGGGAACGCGTGCCCCCAGATCACCTGCCGCTCGGGGAGCCCGTTGAGCCGGGCGAGCCGGACGTGGTCCCGCTCGAGGACGTCGACCATCGCCGCGCGGGTCGCCCGCCCGATGTAGGCGAACGTCGTCAGCACGAGCGTCGCCGCGGGGAGCACGACGACGTCGAGGTGCGCCCACGCCGAGTCGCCGGGTGGCAGGAGCGAGACCGCGGGGAGGACGTGCAGGACCTGCGTCGCGAAGACGAGGACGAGCAGGATGCCGACGACGAACTCCGGCAGGGCGTGGAAGACGAGCATCCCGACGCCCAGCACGTGGTCGACCGGACGATCGCGCCGCACCGCGCCGAGCACCCCGAGCCCGACCCCGAGCGGGACGGTCACCGCGGCGGCGAGCAGGACGAGGAGCACGCTGCTGGACAGCCGCGGTCCGAGCAGCTCGGTGACGGGCGATCCGGTCGCCGCCGACGTCCCGAGGTCGCCCCGGAGGACGCCGCCCAGCCACTGCAGGTAGCGGTGCACGATGCCGTCCTCGAGGTGGAGCTGGCGCCGGAGCGCCTCGAGGCGCCCGGGGGTCGCCTCCTTCCCGAGGATCGTCGTCGCGGCGTCGCCGGGCAGCAGCTCGACGGCGCCGAAGACGACCAGGGACACCAGCCACAGCGTCAGCAGGGCCAGCAGCGCGCGGCGACCGAGCAGCCCGGTCGCTCGACGGCGTACGCTGTCCGGGCCCCTCAACCCCCGATTGTTGATCCGATATTTGAAGATTGGACCATGGTGGCATACGATCGGCGTACACTCAAGCCGAATGATGACTTATCGAGCAACATCGGTCGCGGACGATGCCGAAGGGCCCCCCGAGGCGGCGTCGCAAGGAGCGGGCCGGGCGGGGTGGGCGTGCCCGTCAGTAGCGGGCGGGCGTCACGATCCACAGCGCGCGGGCGGGCACGGCGCCGTGGTTCTTCCACCGGTGGGGGAGCCGGCACGCGTAGGTGATCGCGTCCCCCTCCTCGAGGCGGTGCGCCAGGCCGTCGACCCACACCTCGAGCTCGCCCTCCAGGAGCAGGATGCACTCCTCGTCACCGGGGTGCGCGTAGGAGCCGCGCCCGGAGTCCGCCCCCGGGTCGATCGTGGTCTCGAGGATCTCCAGGCGCGTCGCGCCCGGCGGCGTCACGAACGTGTCTACGACGCCGCGGTGACGCACGGCCCGGCGGTCCGCCCGCCGGACGACCGGCCCGACCGACGCCGCGTCGAAGAGGCTCGCGACCGACTCGTCCATCGCCTGGACGACCCGCGTCAGCGTGGAGACCGTCGGGCTCACCTTTCCGTTCTCGAGGCGGCTGAGGTAGGCCGGGCTGACCTGCGCACGCTCGGCGACCGCCCGGGCCGACAGCCCGCGGGCCCGACGGAGCTCCCGGAGCCGACGGCCGACCGCGCCGTCGTCCTCGCCCGGCCCGCCGGCCGCCCCGGACGCGGGCTCGATCTCGCTGCTCATGGCCCGAGAGTGTATGAACGACCGCCGTCCGTTGTCACATCAGGCAACCATCGGCCCCCGGACGGACGCGCCCCGGGGAGCGTCCTCCGATGACGTGCCGGCGGCCCTCCCCCACCGCCGGCGCGCTCCGCGACGATCTGCGACTCCCCTCTGCCGTCGGCCTCGCCGTCGAGCGGCCGACCATCGCCACCGGCCCGCCGTCGGGCCGCCCCCGCGCCGCCGGCCCCGGCCGGGAGCACCCCGGGCTGGAGGGCCGCCGCCTCGCCCACGCCCGCGAACGCGCGGCCGGGCGGCGCTGCGCGGCCCGCGCGCTCGCGGCGACCGGGCTCCCGGCGCCCGGACCCCTCCCGCGGCGCGACGACGGCGCACCCGCCTGGCCCGCCGGCGCCGTCGGCAGCATCTCCCACACCCCCGGCCTCGTGGCGGCCGCGGCCGCGTCGGCGACGGCCCTGGGGGCGATCGGCCTGGACGTCGAGACCGGCATCCTGCCCGTCGCCGCGGCCGGGCTCGTGTGCGACGTGGACGAGCGCGACCGCTGGGCCTCCTGCGTCGGCGGCGGCGGCGCTCTCGGCGCGACCCTCGCGTTCAGCGCCCGGGAGAGCGTGTTCAAGGCGCTGTCCGCGGCCGGCATCGCGCTCGGAGCACCGCGTGCGACGACGATCCGGCCCACGGTCCGCGGCTTCCGCGTGCACCGGGCGGGAGATTCGCGGCCGTGCGACGCCGCGGGCCTGCTCGACGCCCTCGATGGCCGGTGGACGGTGCGGGACGGCGTCGTCGCGACCGCCGTCCTCCTCCTCGCCGCCGACGCGATCCCCGGCGCCGGGAGGGCCCGCTGATGCGGACCCTCGTGCGCGAGGAGTTCGGCTGGAGGGGGCACCTGGCGGCCGACTAGCTCGTGTACCGGCCCGCCCGCATCGCGGACGCGACCGACGGACCGATCGGCGACGCGGAGGGCGCGTGGCCCGCGCTGGTCTCCCCGTTCGACGTCTTCGCCCTCGTGCTCGCCCGGGGCGCCGAGGTCAACGACGGGTTCGCCGCCGCCCTTGTCCACACGCTCCTGCTCGCGCGGACAGGCGGGTACCACGCCCGCCTGCCGCGGGTCCCGGCCGACGTCCGCGGCCGGTTCGAACGCCTGACGCGGCCGTTCTGGGAGGCCCTGCCCGCGTTCGAGGAGGCCATGGACCTGCTCGCCGACGTCGGGGCGATCGAGTCGGGGATCGCCGGGATCGCCCTGGTCCGACCGCCGGCCCCGACGGTCCGTCAGCTGCGCGCCGCGGTCCTCGCCCAGGACTCGATCTCCTCCGCCTCGCTCGGCGGCACCCGGATCCAGCGGCTCGTGACCGACGCCCGGATCCGCCTGGTCGACCACGGTCCCGGGGCGCGGGCGTGGGAGGCGCTGATCGCCACCGATCGGTTGCGGATCGCGTTCCGGGCCCGGGAACGCGACCCGGACCCGATCTTCAGCACCCCGCCGGGCGCGCTGGCGGCGCCGCTGCCCCCGATGGGCGACCGGCCGGCGTCCGTCGCCCACCGCGGCGGGGTACCGGCCAGCGCGCTGCCCGCCGGAGACCGCCCCGGGGAGCCCATGTACCTGGGGGAGCACGAGATCGCCGCGCTGCTGTTGCGGGGCGCTCCCTACAACCGGCGGACGCTTCGCCGGGTCCTGCGCGCGACCCGGGTGTGGCTCGAGCTCGCCGGCGACCGCGAGGGCACGACCGGGCCCGTCGAGCGCACGATCACCGGCCTCGCCCGGGACGTCGCGGAGGTGCTCGAGCTCGACCCGTCGGCGGACAACCGCAAGACGATCCTCGCGGCCGTCGACGAGCTGATCGCGATCGGGGCGCTGTCCCGCCGCCTCGACCGCCGCGGGGCGCGTCAGCTCGTCCTGCACCGGCCGCCCGGTCCGCCCCACCGCTACAGCGAGGGGCTCGCCGACGCCGCGGCCCGCTGGCGGCTCGAGGCCGCCGGCGAGCCGTGCCCCACCATCGACGCCCTCGCGGTGGACGGGCGGGCGTTCCGTGAGCGCCACGTGCGCGATCGGTGGTTCGCCGCCCTCGCGGCCCGGTCGATCGTGGTCGAGGTGACCGACCTGCGGTCCGGCTCCGTCGGGGCGTCGCGCGTGGCGGCCCGGGCCGCGTGAGCCGGCGGCGGGCGGCCGACCGCCGACCGGCGGCCGCCGGCCGCCGGCCACGGTCAGACGGGGACGCGCTCCCCGGCGAGCAGGCGGCCGAAGCCCCGGATCGGCCCGATGCCGTCCACCCCGCGCAGCGCCCGCCAGAGCAGCACCTGGTTGGCGGTGACCACCGGGACGCCCAGGCGCTCCTCCAGGTCGGCGATCGCCCCGGCCGCCCGGAACCCGTTGCCTGCGATGAAGACGCCGTCGGCGTCGCCCGCGAGCTCCGCGACCGCGTCCACCACGTCCGCGACGTCGGCCACGCCGATCGCCGACTGGTCGCTCGGCAGCGGCGCCGGGCCGTGGTGGGTGACGTCGAAGCCGTGCGTCCCGAAGTAGCGGGCGCCCAATGCATCGAGCTCCTCGTCGAACCACGGCGGGTGCACGAGGGCGAGGCGCTGCACGTCCAGCGCGCGCAGGGCGTCGGACGCTGCCGATCCGCCGGAGATCAGCGGGATCCCCCGGCTGCGCCGCTCGAGCCTCCGGAGCAGCTCCCCTTCCCCCTCGCGCCCCAGCTTGTACGCCGAGCTCGTGAACCCGAGGGCGATGACGTCGAGCGGTGCGTCGGCCAGCAGCTCCACCGCGTCGTCGATCAGCGGCGGCTCAACGAACGCCAGGACCGGGTCGTGCGGGATCTTCGGGTCCATCACGCCCCCGGCGCGCATCGCAGAGAAGTGGACGCGGCCGGCGTGCACCGTGACCTCGGGCGGCGCCATGGCCTGCAGCTCCGCCTCCGGACCGACGTCGGCGTGGGGGACGATGACCCCCAGGCGGAAGCGCGCGCTCCAGCCGTCGTGGCGCTCCGCGGTCATCGCCGCACCTCCAGCCAGCGCTCGAACGGTCGCAGCGCACCGGCGACGTCGACCTGGCGTGCGGGCGGTCGCCACCAGCCCTCGGGCGGCGTCTGGAACACGCGGTACGAGCTGCGGTAGTCGAAGCCGTGCGCCGCCGCCGCGTGACGATCGGCGGCGAAGACGATCCGCCCGACCCCGAAGTGCCGGGCCGCGAGGTAGCAGAGCCCGCACGGCTCGCCGGACGCGACCAGCACGCAGTCGAGGAGGGCCCGCCGCCCGCCGCGCCGGGCGGCGTCGCGCATCGCGACGACCTCGGCGTGCGCCAGGGCGTCGTGGTCCGCGATCACGCGGTTGACCCCGGAGCCGAGGATCCGGCCCTCCGCGTCGACGACGATCGCGGCGAACGGGATGCCGCCGTCCTCGACGCACTCGAGCGACCGTTGCACGACCCGTTCCAGGGCGTCGCCCAGCACCGCGTCGCGCTGCTGGTGCGTACCGGACGCGGAGCTCATCCGGACCTCCGGGAGATCGAGGCCATGAGGATCACTGCTTTCGTCGTGGTGTCGGGGGAAGGGACTCGGCGGCGACCGGGTCCGGGGTCGCGAGGGCGCGGCTGACGAGGCGGGCCAGGTGCTCGCGGTCCGGCGCGCCCTCGATGCGCTGCCCGCCCACCTCCACCGTCGGCACCGCACGAACGCCCCGCCGATCGGCGTCGGCGAGCGCGCGCTCGTGGGCCCCGCGGTGGCGACCGTCGGCGAGCGCCGATCCGAGCTCGTCGCCATCGAGGCCGATCCGCGTCGCGATGTCGGCCAGCACCGCGTGGTCGCCGATGTCGCGGTCCTCCTGGAAGAAGGCCCGCAGCACCGCCCTGGTCCACGCCGCGCCCCGGCCGTCGCGCTCGGCGTGGAAGAGGCCCGCGAACGCGCTGTCGGAGTACGGCTGCGGGGAGATCGTGGGCAGGCTGATCGGGATCCCGAGCCGCTCGGCCAGGGGCAAGACCGACCCGGCCCACACCGCCGGCAGGTACGGATCCTCCGGGCGGAGCGTCGGCGCGGGGCGTCGCCGCAGCTCGAAGGGGCGCAGCTCGACCGTGAGCCCGAACTCGTCGGCCACGGCGTCGATCGCCGGCGCGGCCAGCAGGCAGTACGGGCAGACGTAGTCGAACCAGACCGTGATCCGCGGGCGCGTCATCGGCGGAGGCCGGGGGCCGGCGCCGGCGCGGGGACGATCCCGTCCGCGGCGAACATCCCGGGGTGCCGGGCGCGCATCAGGCCGATCAGGTGGTCGTACTCGACGTCGTCGAACGCGCCGTGCTCGGTCACGAACTCCATCTCCGCACCGTCGCGGTACGGATGGACCTTGGCGTGCCCCGTCCCGTCGAACTCCAGGGGCGGGAGCCCGTAGAGCCGGCAGAGCAGGCCGTTGAAGACCGGGGTCACGTCGAGCCACCGGCCCTCCAGGTGGATCGACGCGAACCAGTGGACGAAGAGGTCGCCGCCGACGAGCGCCTGCAGCCGCGGCGACGACAGGTGGTTGCGCACCTCGCCGACGGCCACCCGGCTCGGGATCCCGAGCGCGCGGGCCGCGGCCGCGTAGAGGATCGACTTGTGGGCGCAGAAGCCCTCGCCGCGGGCGAGGATCGTGCTCGCCCGCAGGCCCTCGCGGGTCAGGCTCTGGCCGAAAACCTCGTACTGGAGGCCGTCGCGCACCGCGTAGTACAGCCGGACGGCGCGCTCGGTCGGGTCCCGGGCGTCGCCGGCGGCGTCTTGGGCAAAGGACTGGACGGCAGGGTGCTGCCAGTCGAGGAACTCGGTCGGGGCAAGCACCGGCGCAAGCGGGTCGGTCGTGGTGCTCACAGGGTCGCTCCGGCCGTGGGCAGGACCCCGAGCAGGGCGGCCAGCTTGTTGCGCTGGATCTCGGAGGTGCCCGAGTAGATCGTGCCCGCGACGGCGTCGCGGAGCCCGCGCTCGATGCCCGTCTCGACGAGGAAGCCGTCGCCGCCGAAGAGCTGCACCGCGGTCCGCGCGGTGGTGACGTTCGCCTCGCTGACCACGAGCTTCGTGGCCGCGATCTCGGCGGTCGCGTCCTCGCCGTTCGCCAGCCGCGCCGTGGTGTCCCGGACCCATTTGGCGGCGGTCTCGGTCTGGACGTGCAGGTCCGCGACGGCGTGCGACACGGCCTGGAACGCGCCGATCGGCTGCCCGAACTGCTCCCGTTCGGTGACGCGCGCGACGACCTGCTCCAGGCGCCGGCGCATGATCCCGACGTGGCCGGCGGCGATGAAGAGGATCTCGCGGGCCATCACGTGCCCGAGCAGCCAGGAGCCGGCGCCGGGCTGGCCGACGACGTGCGACTCGTGGACCCGGACGTCGCGGAGGCCGATCCGGCCGAGGGGGCACGTCCGCAGGCCGGCGGTCGCGAGCGCGGGGCCGACGGTCAGGCCCGGGGCCGTGCGCTCGACGAGGAAGGCGGTCAGGCCGCCGAACGCGTCGCCGTCTCCGGTGGCGGCGTAGACGACGAAGAGGTCGGCGGCCGGTCCGTTGGACACGAACGCCTTGTCGCCGTCCAGGACGAACGTCGCCCCGTCCCGCCGGGCGGTCGTCCGGAGGGCCGAGACGTCGGATCCGGCATGCGGCTCCGTGATCGCGTGGGCACCGACCGTCGTTCCCGCCGCGAGGCCCGCCCCGTACCGCTCGCGCAGGTCGGGCGTGCCAAACCGTGCGAGCGGGACGACCGCGCTCGCCAGCTGCGTGGAGGCCGCGAACCCGAGGCCGGCGTCCCCGGTCGCGTGCGCGACGGTCTCCAGGCCGGCCACGATCGCGGGGAGCGCCTCGTCCGAGCGTCGGCGGTCCGCCCGGAACGGCAGGCCGAACAGCCCGGTGGCGGAGATTCGCTCCCACCCGACCCGCGAGGGTTCGGCGGCGGCGTCCCGGGCGACGACGTCGTCGGGGAGGCCCCGGACCGCGTCGGCGAGCCGGGCGGACCAGCTGGCGGGGTCCGGGGGCGTCCCGGAGGTGGCCTCCCCAGTCGCGTCCGCGTCGGGGGTCATGGCCTGGGGCGGCACGACGGCCGTGGGGGATCCGGGCATGGGTCGGTCCTGTCAGTAGTGGGAGTAGCCCGCGCCCGAGAGCTGATGCCGCTCGAGCCCGGTCAGGGGTGGGTTGAAGACGCTGACCAGGGTCAGGTCCTCGTCACGGTCGGCCCGGAGGATGTGGGCGTCGTTCTGGTCGAGCGCGTAGAGCGTCCCGGGGGTGATCGGCCTGATGGTGCCGTCCGGGGTCTCGACCTCTCCGCGGCCCGCGATGCAGTAGCACGCCTCCAGGTGGCGGCGGTACTGCAACCGTGATTCCGTGCCGGCACGGACGACCGTGTGGGCGACGGTGAATCCCATGTTGTCGGCGTCGGTGAGGAGACGGACGCTCTGTCCGTTCCCCCAGTCGACTCCGTCGAGGTCGTCGCGGCTTCGAATCAGCATCGTGGGTCCTTGTGGTCGTGGGGGGGGGTCGGAGCCGGGACGGTCAGGACACGGGGTCCGGGGCCGCCGTGGCGAGGAAGTCGTCGATGGTCCGGGCCGTCCGGAACGCCTGGGGGCTGAGGTCGGCGATGTCGAGGTCGATGCCGAACCGCTCGCCGAGCGCGGTGATCAGGCGGACGAGGCTGAGGCTCGTCAGGACGCCGTTCTCGATCAGTTCGTAGTCGTCGGGCAGGTCGTCGGGCGCCACGTCGGGCGCGAAGTTCTCGACGATCACGGTCTTGATGTCATGCAGTCGGGACACGGGGGGTCTCCTCGATGTGGGCGGTGCGGATGGCGTGGCGGTCGAGCTTTCCCGTCGCGGTGCGCGCGAGCGGGAGGTCGGTGACGGTGAAGGCGCTCGGGATCGCCGTCCGGGGCAGGCGTTGCGCGCAGGCGCTCCGGAGCGCGAGGCCGTCGACCCGCAGCCCCGGACGGCGCTGGACGACCGCGTGGAGCACCTGGCCCGCGACCCGGTCGCCGACGGCGAGGACTGCGGCGTCCTCGACGCCCTCCGCGTCGCGCAGGACGTGTTCGACCTCGGCGAGGTTCGTCCGGACGCCGCGGACCTTGACCTCGTGGTCCTGTCGGCCCCGGAGCGTGAGCAGCCCGGCGTCGTCTCGGCGGACGAGGTCGCCGGTGCGGAAGAAGATGCGCGGCCCACCCGCCGGATCTGCCGCGAATCGCGGCGGTCCGCCGGGGTCCACGGCGTATCCCGTGGACTGGAACGGCGTCGAGGTCCAGAGCTCGCCCTCGCCCGCCGCGTCTTCCGGGACGACCGCCCCGGTGGCGTCGACGACCCGAACCTCGGCCCCCGGGATCGGGCGGCCGATGGGGATCGGCTCCGCCGCGCGGAGGTGCTCGTGCGCGACCTCGTGCCAGACGGAGTCGTTCGTCTCGGTCGACCCGTAGACGTTGCGAACCCGGGCGTTCGGGAAGAGCTCCGGGAGGTGGGCGGCGAGGTCCGACGGGGCCCTGTCCCCGGTCAGCACGACGTCGCGGACGGACGGGAAGGCCGCGCTCCCGGACGAGTCGGCGAGCAGGCGGAAGAGCAGCGGGACACCTTGCACCACGTGGACGTCCCGGCCGCCGACGAGCCCGGCGAGGACCGCGGGATCCGCCGCCTCGGCCGGGTCGACGAGGACGACCTCCGCGCCGTGCGACAGCGCGCTCCAGACGTCGAGCAGCGAGAGGTCGAAGTTCAGCGGCGCGTAGGAGAGCACGCGGACGCCCGGTCCGAGGTCGAACGCCTCCGCAGCCCAGGTCTCGAACCGCGTGCTCGCCGCGCTCGGGATCGGCACGATCTTCGGGGTCCCCGTGGTCCCTGAGGTGGTGAGCGACAACGCCGCCGCAGCGGCAGGGTCGGAGACTGCGGTCGCGCCGACGACGGGCGCGACCCGGAGCGCGGGGATGCCCGGACCAATGTCCCCGGCGGCGCGGGCCGCGAGCCGGACGAGACGATCCGCACTCGACTGCACCGCGAGGGCGGCGAGGGTCGTCTCACCGAGCTGGGGCGACGGCAGGACGACGCGGTGTCCGTTCCGCCACGCGGCGACGAGGAGCGCGACGAGGTCTGCGGACTTCGCGCCGACGACGAAGAGCCGGTCCCCCGGATCGACGGACGCCTCCAGGGCGGCGGCGGCGTCGTCGATCAGGTCCGCGAGTTCCCCGAACGACAGGTCGCCGCGGGTCCACGTCAGCGCCCGGTCGTCGGGGCGCTCACGGATGGTCCGCGCGAGGCGGTCGAGGAAGGAGCGTGAGGGCATGGGCGGATCGTCTCCTGGGGTGCATCGCCGTCGCTCGGGTGCCGAACGACGTTGAGGTAATCCTGATCTGCTTTGCGCCTTTTCGAGCGGGCTCCTCGCGGCCCGCCGGCCGAGATGCAGTTCCGCCGGGCCCGGGCGGGGCGAAACAGGCGCAAGATCCACGCCCGGGTGGGTCGTGTGGGGCGGTGACGCGCCCGGGGGCCGCCGTCACAGGCCGGGCCCGACGCCCCTCGCTCGTCGAGCGGCCGACCCGCGATTACCCGACCGGCAGACCAATGGGATCGCACCCAGGAGGTCGTCGGTTCGAGCCCGACTAGCTCCACCTAGGAACAGCAGGACCGGAACCCCCGCCGACGCGGGGGTTCCGCCGTTCCAGGGTCAGCGGACGAGCGATCCGAACCGCCGGACGAAGCGCGGTGCGTAGCACTCAGGATTTCGAAGGGCACCGGACACGCAGATCGCACGGGCCGCCGACACGGTCGGCAGGATCCGCCCCATGCGCTCAGCTTTAGAACTTCCAGATCGGGCGTACGCGCATTGTCTGCGGGCGTTGCGACCGCACTTCGCCGTTCCGAGACACCTTCTGCTGGACGGGTCAACCCACGGCGTGACGGCAGGCGGACTCTTCGCACGTTTCATGGGCGTCACCTACGCCCGAATCCTGCTCCAGGAGCAAGCCCAAGCGCGCAGTCGATCCCGAGCGCCCCGCATGGCGGGCCCCCCATGCACTCACCAGCTGCGGCCGCGCCCGTCAGGCAGACGGAGCCGCGATCCCATTGCGCCGCAGGTGCTCGAGCGGGATCGCGGAATGTGAGGCCTTCATCCCCCGAAATCGAAGCGAGTTCTTCGGCGCCAATTTCGCGTTCGCGTCACAAATCCGGTCCCCGAGGGCGAACTAAGGGCTGTGTACGAGATCAGCAAGTGGAGCGACGCGATCTTCGCCACGCCGGACCGCGCCTGATCAGCAGTCCCACCCGGCACCCCGTCTGCAGCGTCGATGGTCAACGTGCGCGTTTCGGGCGCCGGACCGCGTTCGGCCCGGACCCGGAGCACGCCGGAGCCGGCGCGGGTGGCGGCGTTTGGTCGTGTCGTTCTCCGGCCACCAGGGCTTGACAGTCCGGGACTGAGATTTCTATATTTCGGGGCGCAAGATCTGTCTTCTTACTACGGAGGTTTGAGTCATGACCATCGTTCGTTGGGAGCCCGCCCGCGACTTCGCGTCGCTGCAGCAGGACGTCAATCGCGTGTTCGCGTCGTTCTTCGACCCGAGCACCACCAACGCGAGCGCGGGGAGCTGGATCCCGCCGGTCGATCTCGAGGAGCTCGACGACTCGTTCCTGCTGATCGCGGACCTGCCCGGCGTCGCTGAGGACGATGTCGCCATCGACGTCGAGGGCGACACCCTCACGCTCAGCGGCGCCCGAACCCGCGCTCGGTCGAAGGGTGCGCGCGCCGTGCGGACCGAGCGTGGCTCCGGCGCGTTCCAGCGGCGCCTGACGATGCCCGAGGGCGTCGACGCGGACGAGATCACCGCGACGTTCGATCGTGGTGTGCTGGAGATCCGGATCCCGAAGCCGGCCAAGTCGCAGCCCCGCCGCGTCTCGATCCAGGTCGCCGACAAGCCGCGAACGCTGACGCACGGCGAGAGCGAGGCCGGCAAGACCGACCCGGCCGCGGAGAGCTCGCTCCGAGAGACGCCGCAGCCGGCTGGCGCGGTGGCGTAGCCCGGCGAGCGGCGAGGGTCCGGCTCACCGTGGGAGGTCCGGCCGGACCCGCCGCCCCCGGCGACTCCGTCGCACGCGGTGGCCGCCCGTTGCCTGCGGAGGTCTCGCGAATTCACCCGTTCGGGCACGAACCGGACGAGGTGGCGCAACCGTCCGCAGGCCTGCGGCCTCGACGTGGCCACGGCGAGCTTCCGTCATCGCGTCACGAGTCTTGAACGGCGCGCGTCGTTGGTCATCCGTGTCGGATCGTCTCGCTTCGGTGCCCCGACGCAACCCTCACCCGACACGGGTCCGCCGGGCCCTCTTCCCCGAGCGGCACGCTCGATGCTGACCACAGGGGCCGCCACCGGCAGCCGCGATCTACGGAATGCACCCGCGTTGCCTACGGTCCCGTAACCTTCGGGCCGATGGCCCGTCTCCGCGACCCATCCGGAGGACCCGCACAACCACGGATGCGAACGCCGACGGCGGCACGACGGCCCGAACCTTCCCGGGCCCGAAGGGCACAGGGGCACCAACAGGGCGGTACGCCTCCGTGCTCCATCGTCGGCGCCCACGCGGTCGGCTCCAGCTGGAGCTTGGTGCTGGCGATCTGGCTGACCCCGCAAGGTGCCCTCGGGCTGAGCCTCGTGGCAGGCGCGGCCCTCGGCGCCGCCGTGGGGCTCCCTCTGGCCTGGAGATTTCGGCACGCGTGCTCTGTCCCGGCGGTGTATCTCGCGGCCTACGGAACGACCATCGGCTGGTTGCCGATCATCGGCGCGGTCCTCGTCGCGTCCTGAAGGTCGGGCTACCCGGAAGGAGATCGTTCGCAGCGAAACGTTCGTCGGGGTCTGGCTTGCGGCCTCAGCACGGCGACGACGAGCATCCGCCCGTTGCGTCATGTCACCCCGCCGGACCCACACGACGCTCCGTCCGCGCACGGCCTGCGGCGGCGCCCCAAGCACCGCACGGTCGACCGGTCGAGCACGCTAGACGGCCCCGTATGGGCTCGTCGCCGACGACCCGGCCACCACCGTCTTCGCCACCCAGACCCCGGCAGGCGCGCAACGCACTACGGCGCCGCCTGACCGACTCGACCGCAACGCCCCGGACACCCGACCGTGGGCAATGCCGCGACCGCCTGGCTACGTCGATGCGGCTGACGGTGGGACAGCCTCGCCGGTGAGCAGGAAGACCTCGACGGCCGCGTCGGCGGCGATCGAGTAGCCAGGGATGTGCGCGCGGACGGTACGGCCAAGCGCGACCTCAACGATCTCGGTCATCGCCGCCCGTGCCTGGTGCTGAAACAGCGAGCGTGCCCGCAGCGCGATCTCCCCTCCGTCGAGGTCCTTCAGCGTCGCCTCGTAGGGCGTGCTGGTGTCTTCCAGCACGCACACGACCTGGTCGCCGATGACGACCGTCTTCACCGATGTCGGCCCGCGACCGAGGTGCTCCTTGTAGAGCTGTGCGATCCCGTTGGAGATCTCTTGTTGCGGGACGCTGAACGGCACCAGGCACTCCGATCCGAAACGACGAGCGCCGAGATCTTCGCACGCCATCCCAGCACCAAACCAGACCGCCCCGCCATCCGGTGGTGCTGCTCAGCGACATGGTCCCGACGAGCTCCGCTGATCTCCTTCGCCGTCACGAACATCACCGGCGAGATCCGCCGCCATGTCCGCGACACCACCCGGGCCCTCTACGTCCCCCGATCGATGCAGGAACTCGACGCCAAGGTCCAACGCACCCGATGCCGCGATCGGCCGTGAGCCCACCGACGACGACCTCGCCGCTGAGCAGCACGTCGACGTCACTGACATCCGCGAAGCCCTGGTCACCGGCCAGTCGTACCGCGCGCCCTCTCGATGGACGCGCCGACCGGCGAGGACCGGGTCCTCGGCGACCACCACGCCATCCCGGAACCCGCGTACCGCCAGGTCGAGGACGCAACGACGCTCGGGATCGCGCTCGACGCGATCAGCGACCGAGGCCACGCCACAGGCGGCCTGAGCAGAGTGGTCGGGGCATCAGGAGACCGGGGCCGCGACGCCTGGCGACGCAGCCGCGGTCTCCTGCGTCGCCGGCGCGTCGGCGCACCGGTGGGTGCCCCCGACCCGCGCGGGGTATCCACGGCCCGTGCCCGACTCGACCTCCCTACACGGCGACACGACCGGCATCGCACCACGGGACCCGTCGACGGTCTCCACAGCTCCCCACGCGCTGGCGCGGACGCGAGACCTGCACGGCCGCGCGCACCACCCGTGGGTCCGTCGCGGCGTCCTCGTCCTGATGACGGTCGTGGTGCTGCTCGCGCTGTCGGGGCGCTTCGGGCAGGAGGACGGCGTGACGTCGGCGGCGAACGCCACCGCCAGCGTCGACGTTCGGGCTCCGGGGACGCTGCGGGGAGGTCTGCTGTGGCGCGGGCGGATCACGGTCCGCGCACGGACGCGGATCGACCGGCCGCAGCTGGTGCTCGGGCCCGGCTGGGTCGCGGGGATGCAGCTCAACACGGTCGAGCCGGCCGCGAGCGAGGAGGGCACCCGCAAGGACGCGCTCACGCTGACCTACGGCACGCTGCAGGCCGGGCAGGAGCTCAGCGTGTACCTGCAGCTGCAGGTCAATCCCGAGACGCGGGGACGGCAGGACCTCTCGGTGCACCTGGAGGGCAGCGGCCCCCATCCCCCGGCCCCGGTGCACGTCCCGCTGCACACGACCGTCCTGCCCTGATCGGAGTCCATCGTGGATCTCGTCGTCCGTGCCGTCGTCATCTTCGCCGTCATCTGGGTCGTAACCCGGGTGGTCGGTCGCCGCGAGCTCTCGACCATGGAACCCTTCGACCTCATCCTGCTCGTCGTCATCGGCGACCTCGTCCAGCAAGGCGTCACCCAGAGCGACTACTCGCTGACCGGGGCGATCGTCGTGATCCTCACGATCGCGCTGCTGACCGTCTTCATGAGCTACGTGTCGTTCCGCGTACCCCGCCTGCGACCGGTGCTGGAGGGCGAACCGCTGGTCCTCATCGAGGACGGGCGGATCATCGAGCGCAACCTCCGACGCGAACGCCTCACGGTCGACGAGCTCCGCGCAGAGGCACGGATGAACGACATCGACGACCTCGCGGACGTGCGCTTCGCGGTCCTCGAGACCAACGGCCGGATCTCGTTCCTCACCGCCTGAGCACCCGCGCGGCGCTCAGCATCGGGCCATGCGGCGCGCGGTAGCGCAAAGATCGACAACCGCCCTGGAGCGGGGTCCACGCCGGCCGCGCGAGTGCCCGGCGATCGACCGCGCCCCGTCCGGCCTCACGCGAACGCCGGCGCCACGTCCCCGATCGCCTGGTCCAGCCGCTCGAGGCCCGCGTCGAGCTCGTCCGTCGTGATCGTCAGCGGCGGGGCGATGCGCAGCGTGCCGCCCATCTCGCGCAGCTGGACGACGTTCATGTGGAGCCCGAGCTGCAGGCAGCGGGCGGTGACGGCGGCGCCGAGCTCGGGGGATCCCTGCTTCGTGCCGCGGTCGAGGACGAGCTCGAGGCCCTGCATGAGGCCCCGGCCGCGGACGTCGCCGACGACGGCGTGGCGGTCCTGGATCGCCCGCAGCCCGGCGTGCAGCCGCCGGCCCGTCTCGCGGGTCCGGGCGACGAGGCCCTCGTCCTCGATCACGTCCAGGACGGTGGTGCCGACGGCGGCGACGAGCGGGTCCGAGACGTGGGTCGTGAAGAACAGGAAGCCGCGATCGTGGGCGCGCTGCTCCAGCTCCGCGGACGTGACGACGGCGGCGAGCGGCAGGCCCGCGCCGAGGGTCTTCGAGAGCGTGACGATGTCGGGGACGACGCCGTCGTGCTCGAACGCGTACATGCTGCCGGTGCGGCCCAGCGCGGTCTGCGCCTCGTCGAAGATCAGCAGCATGCCGCGCTCGCGGCACTTCTCCTGCAGGGCGGCGAGGTAGCCCGGGGGCGGGACGATCACGCCGCCGCTGGAGAGGATCGGCTCGACGATGCAGGCGGCGAGGCTGCCGGTGGACTGCGCGTCGACCATGGCGAACCCGAGGTCGAGCTGGGCCCGCCAGTCCAGCGCGCCGTCGGGCGTCCGCACGTCGGGGCGGTAGGCGTCGGGCGTCGGGATCACGACGTTGCCCGGCGCCGCGGGGCCGTAGCCCGAGCGCGCCGTGGAGTAGGTCGCGTTCGCCGCCCCGAGCGTCATCCCGTGCCACGAGCGGCTGAACGAGACGACCTCGTGCTTGCCCGTCACGAGCTTCGCCAACCGGAGCGCCGCCTCGTTGGACTCGGCGCCGGTCGTGACCAGCAGGACCTTCTCGAGCGGGTCGGGGAGGCTCTCCGCCAAGCGCCGGGAGAGGTCCACGACCGGCCGGCTCAGCATGCCGCTGAAGAGGTGGTCCAGCGTGCCCGCCATGCGGGTGATCGTCGCCACCACCGCCGGATGGGAGTGGCCGAGGATCGCGCTCATCTGCCCGGAGGTGAAGTCCAGGAGCTCGCGCCCGTCGGAGAGATGGAGGGTGCTCCCCGCGGCCCGCTCGACGACGACGGGCGTGAAGGCCGGCCCGTAGCGCAAGACGTGGCGCTCGGCGTCGGCCCAGAACGCGGCGTCCGCGGCCGGCTCGGTCGTGGGGATGCTCATGGCGGGAACGCTACGACGCGCCGCCGTGCGCGTCCATCGCGAATCGTCCGCCGTGCGGGGCGTGACGGGCGGGCCGGGGCCGGACGGCGCCCGTCCGTCAGCGGCGCCGGAACCCGCGGTCCGGCGCCGGGTCCAGCGGGCTCGCGGGCAGGTCGGCCGGCGGGTCGCCGAGGTTGTAGTCCGACGGGGCGATGTCGTTCGGGGCGTCGGGGTGAAACAGCGCCGCGAGCAGCTGGGCCTGGCCGCGGCCGACGCCGAGCTCGCCCATGCCGCCGTTGTACATGCGGATCCCGGCCGCCTCGCAGTGGGCGTACAACCGGCTGAGATCCCGCAGGCGCCCGACCCGACAGGGCTTGACGTTCACGATGCCGACCGCGATCGGGGTCGCCTCCAGGGACCGGACGCTGGTGACGGGTGCGTCGTAGGACACGCGGTCGGCGACCGGCCGCAGCAGCTCCTGCACCGCCGGCAGGTCGTGCGGGTCCTCGAGGACCGCGTCGGGGAACGTGGCCAGGACGCGCTCGTACATCGCGAGCAGGGCCGCCTCGTCCTCCACCTCGATCCCGTACTGGCCCTTGAAGTCGATCGTCGCGACGCCCGGCACGCCAGCGACGCGGTCCATGATCTCCGGCGTCCACGACGGCGCGACGTCGAGCTTGAAGCCGACCGTCGGGTGCAGCGCGCGGCGGCGCGCGACCTTGTCGATGTCGGGCGGGTCGCCGAGCCCGAACGACGTGACGAACGTGAGCGGCTGCGGCGCGCGGCCGAGCGCCTCGGCGAGGCTCGTGCCCGACTGGCGCAGCGCGAGGTCCAGCGCGGCGGACTCGAAGGTCCAGCGCCGCCAGTTGCGGGCCAGCGCGTGCTCCGGCGGCTCCGACCACATCTCGATCGTGTCGAGGTGCGCGAGGAAGTCCGCGAGCGTCGCCCACTCCCCGGTCAGCGGGAAGGCGCTCTCCCGCAGCTCGACCTGGGCCTCCGGCGTGCCGACCTGCTCGCCGACGCCCTCCTCGCCCCGGCCCCGCAGGCGCAGGTGGGTGGTCGAGATCTCGGCGTCGCCGCCCCCGCCGCTCGTGTCGACCGGGCCGCTCGGCACCAACGCCTCGAACGACGACCCCTCGATCGCGATCGGCAGGTCCTTGACGGCGGTCCAGAGGTCGGTCATCGGGCGCGTCCCAGGGTCTCGGTGGCGGAGCACGAGCGACCCTACGCGGTTGGACGGACCGCGAGCCGTCGCTCGGCCGGCGCCCTCTCGAGCAGCCCCGACGGGGCCGGGCGATCCGCCGGTCGCCGGGGTCAGTGCCCGCGACGCGACCGCCGGCCGCTCTTGGCCGGTCGGGGCTTGAACGTCAGGGTGTAGTCGATCCGGACCTTGACCGTGCCGCCGCCGGTGCCGTAGGCCTCGAGCTTGCAGTCGCTGCCGACGTTGCCGTCCTCCTGAAACGTCTTGGGCTTCTGCGCGGCCAGCCGCGTGCGATCGAGCTTGACCAGGAAGCGCACCAGGCCGCTGCCGTCGATGCGTTCGGCGAGGAGGGGCCAGCTGGGGTTGTGAGACGCGGTGCACGGCTCGGCCTCCTTGCGGTAGCCGAACCCGGGGGCGCTCAGGCAGTTGCTCCCGTCGCCAGGATCGGGGTCGAGCCCCCCGCCGACCTGGAGGCGAGCGCCCTTGAGCGCGAACTCGAGCCCGAGTTTCGTCTTCCGCGTCCCGCAGCCGTCGGTCTTCTGGATCAGGGGGATCGGTGCCACGTCGGCGTCGGCGTCCCCCGGGCACGGCTCGGCGTACACGTTCGACCCCGATGCCTGCTTCGACCAGGTCGCCGGCACCGGCCCGTCGTTCTCGCCCAGGCTGACGATCGGAGTGCCTCCGCGGTTGCGGGTCACGCCGACCCGCGTGACCGACCCGGACGAGGCGAAGCTGATCGTGGCCGTCCCCCCGCCCTTCGCGTCCTCGCCGCGGAAGTTGATCTCGCAGTCGTGGGTGGACGTCCCGTAGTCCCAGGTGACCGTCTGCTTGCCCTTGATCGACAGGTCCCAGTACGTCGTCGTGCCGCGCGAGACGGTCGCATGCACGGCCGGGGTGGTCACGACGAGGGCGATGAGCAGTGGGAGGAGGACGAGCAGGCGGCGCACGCGGGGATCCTCGCCGCGACGCCCGCGATCCGCATCGGTGGAATCACGGGGTCCGGTCCGCGCGCGGGCGCCACGAGAGCCACCCCGGCCGCGCCGTTCGTCGGGCGGCCGACGAACGGCGCACCCGATCCGTTGCTGCTCCGACCCGAGCGATAGACGGAGGCTGCCTCCGGTGGGAACGCCCGCGTGTGTCCCAAGAAACGGAGCAGCCGATCCGGTCGTGCTACGGTCCCAACCGGATCGATTGCTCCGTTTACCGCGGGGTCACATCCTCCGCCCGCGTCCGGTTCGTCCGGCGCTCCCCGCCCCGTAGGAGACCGTCATGAGTACCGCCCCAAACACCACCAGACGGCGCGACCGCATCGCGCTGTACGTCCTGTGCCTCGGCATGCTGATGATCGTCCTCGACGGGACGATCGTCAACACCGCGCTGCCGGTGCTGAAGGACAGCCTGAACTTCTCGGACGGCAACCTGACCTGGGTGCTGAACGCGTACCTGATCCCGTTCGGCGGCCTGCTGATGCTGTCGGGCCGGATCGGCGACCTGATCGGTCAGCGCCGGATGTTCCTCTGGGGGATGTCGCTGTTCACCTTCGCGTCGCTGCTCTGCGGCGTGGCGGAGAGCCAGGAGGTCCTGATCGGCGCCCGCTTCCTCCAGGGCGTCGGTGGCGCGCTGGGGTCCTCCGTGATCCTCGGGATGATCATCACGATGTTCCAGGAGCCCCGTGAGCAGGGCGAGGCGATCGGCATCTACTCGTTCGTCGCCTCCGCCGGCGGCTCGCTCGGCCTGCTGCTCGGCGGCGTGCTGACCGACATCCTCAGCTGGCACTGGATCTTCATCGTCAACCTGCCGATCGGCATCGCGACCGTCGCGCTGGCCCTCCGGCTCGTGCCGCACCGCGACGGCCTGGGCTTCAAGGAGAACAAGGTCGACGTCCCCGGCGCGCTCATGCTCACCGGTGGCCTGATGGTCGGCGTGTACGCGATCGTCGGCGTCGAGAAGGAGGGCTGGGGCTCCGCGCAGACCCTCGGCCTCTTCGCCGTCGCGATCGTCCTGCTGACCGGGTTCGTCGTCCGCCAGGCCCGCATCGCCCACCCGCTGCTGCCGCTGCGGATCTTCCGCTCGCGCAACGTGACGGGCGCGAACCTGGTCCTGCTCGGCGTCCTGGCCGGCATGTTCTCGGTCTTCTTCTTCGGCGCCCGCTACGCCGGCGAGATCCTCGGCTACAGCCCGATCGAGATCGGGCTCGCCTTCCTGCCCCTGACGCTGATGATCGGCTTCGTCTCGACGGTCGTGTCGCAGCCGCTGAGCGAGCGGTTCGGCCCGCGGAACGTCCTGATCGGCGGCCTGTCCTCGATCGTCGTGGCGGTCCTGCTGTTCACGCAGACGCCGGTCGACGGGAACTACTTCGCCAACCTGCTGCCGTCGATGCTCCTGCTCGGCCTCGGCGCCGGCCTGAGCTTCACCTCGATCATGGGCCTGGCGATGTCGGGCGCCACCCCCGAGGACTCCGGCATCGCGTCGGGCCTCGTCAACACCTCGATGCAGGTCGGCGGCGCCATCGCGCTGTCGGTCCTGGCGACGTTCGCCTCCTCGCGCACGACGTCGAAGCTCTCCGACGGCGCCAACCAGCTGGAGGCCCTGAACGCGGGCTTCCACGTGGCGTACCTGATCGCCGCCGGCATCGTGGTCCTCGCCATCGGCGTCGCGGTGTTCGTCCTGCAGAACCAGCAGGCGCCCGCCGGGGACGCGGCGGCCGAGGGCCACGCGGCCCACGAGCACGCCGAGCACGGCGCGGCGGCGCCGGTGTACTCCGAGGTGGCCTGAGGTCGAGGGCGGACCGTCGGCGACGGACCGCCCACGAACGGCCGAGACCGGCGCGTCGGTGGCGCGCACGGTCGGCCCGGGCGGGGATCACCAGGTCCCCGTCCGCCGTCCGCGACCGAGCAACCGGGCCGCGGCACCGCTCACGGCCGCTCGGTCGCGTCCTCGGTGTGGCCGTCCGGGCCGGCGACGTACCAGATCGGATCGCCGTGACGGGTCGTCTCGACGATCGCCGGGCGGCCCCAGAGGGTCGCGACCTGCAGCAGGGTGCCGCGGGCGTACTCCGGGTCCAGGCCGACCTCGTCGCGGTGGCGGAGGTACAGCTCGCCCCGACCGCCGTGGTCCGCGTCGACGACCTCGACGTGGGGCACGCCGAAGGTCGCGTGCTGGGCGATCAGGCGCTCGCGGATCTCGTCGCACTCGGTCGAGGAGACCCGGATCTGGCGGGGGTTCCCCTGGACGTGCTCGAACGCGAACAGCCGGGCCCGCTCGCAGACCTTCGGCGTCAGGTGCTCGCGCAGGAGCGACTCGTCGTCGTGGTCGCGACAGACCGCCCGGACCTGCTCGAGCGGGTCGACCTCGCCCGCCCACGGCCAGCGCTCGCGCTCCTCGTCGTCGGGGTCCTGCGCGATCCGCATGACCTCGCGCAGGATCGTGCTCCCCAGGTGGTACGGGTTGACGGCGCCGAGGTGCGGCTGGGTCACCGACGCGTTGAGCTGCTCGTACTGCCAGTAGTCCTCGGCGGGCAGCATCAGCCGCTGGCAGATCTCCTGGTGGCAGAGGACGGCCAGGCCCTCGTTGAGGATCTTCGTGCGCATCTGGGGCAGGAAGTACGCCTGCTCGGAGCGCAGGATCGAGATGACGTCCCGCTGCCACTCCGCGAGCCCGGTGGCGTGGTGCTCGATGAAGCCCAGGAGATCGCGGTCCGGCCGCAGGGGCACGCGGTGCACGCGATCCTCCCGCGCCCGCTCGATCCGGTCGCGGCGGGCGGTGACGTCGTCGGGGAAGAGCGCGTCGTAGGGACCGGGACGGTCCTCCTCGGGCTCCGGGTCGGCGGCGTGCACGAGCTGCGCCTGCGGCTGGTGGACGACGATCGCCTCGCACGCCTCGACGAAGTCCTCGACGCGGTCGCGGCCGTGCGCCGCCATGTAGCCGTCGATCCGCTCGGCGGCGCCGCGGACGCGCGGCAGGATCGCGCGATCGGTCGGCCCGAACCACCCGTTGTGGGCGAAGAACCACGCGTGGCCGATGCAGTGGGCCATGACCAGCGTCTGCGCCACCCGGCTGTTGCCGTCCAGCAGGTACGCGTGCACCGGGTCGGTGTTGACGATCAGCTCGTAGATCCGCGACCGTCCGAGCCGGTACTCGTCGTGCTGGCGCCGGAAGCTCGCCCCGAAGCGGGAGCTGCTGTAGCGACCGGGCAGGCCGCGGGCGGCGATGTCGTACACCTCGGCGCTGCCCATCACGTGGAACACGATCGGAGGTACCGCGAACCCGAGCTCCCCGGCGATCTCCTGGCAGCGCGCGTCGATCCGGTCGAGGTCGGCGGCCGTGGGGGTCGCGGCTGCAGGGCTCATGCGACCGCTCCCGCGACGTCCTGGCGGGCGAAGAACCGTTGCAGCGCCGGCCACAGCGCCCGGTCGTCGTCGGCGGTGGCGAAGACGAACCCGTCGAGGTCCGCGGCCTGGTCGGCGAAGAAGCCCGACAGGCGCCGCTGCACCCCGAAGCCCGTGCCGGAGTCGACCTCCAGGTAGCCGACGAGCGCGAACCGCTCGACCAGCCGCTGCACCAGCTCGAGCGTCCGGCGGTTGTCGGCGGCGAAGTTGTCGCCGTCGGAGCAGTGCAGCGCGTAGGCGTTCCAGTCCGCGGTCGGGAACCGGCGCGTCGCGATCTCGTCGACGAGCTCGTAGGCGGCCGAGACCCGGGTCCCCCCGGTCGCGACGCGCCCGAAGAACTCGGCCTCCGTCAGCTCCCACGCCTCGGTGGTGTGGCCGACGAAGACGATCTCGACCTGCTCGTGGCGGCGGCGCAGGAACTGCACGCACCAGTAGAAGAACAGCCGGGCCATCCGCTTGCGCGGGACGTTCATGCTCGCCGACACGTCCATCACGCAGAAGACGACGGCCCGGTCCCGCGGCCGCGGCTGCTCGTGATACGAGCGATAGCGCAGGTCGTCGCGGTCGACGTCGCCGACGAACGCCCGCCCGCGCCGGGCGTTGCGCTCGAGGTTCGCCCGCAGCGTCGCCTTCTTGTCGACCTGCGGCCCCTTGCGGGCGATGTCGTCGTAGACGACGTCCTGCTCGGTCGTGGTCGGGTCCGGCTTGCGCTTCAGCCGCGGCAGCTCGAGCTCGGCGAACAGCAGCTCCTCGACCTCGTCCATGTCGAGCGTGACCTCGTAGAGCTCCTCGCCCGGCGCCGTGCCCGCGCCGTCCTCGCCCGTCCCGGAGCCGTCGGCGTCGCCGTCCGGCGGCCCGAGCACGTCCCCGGGCCGGACGTCGCCCTGGCCGACGCCCCCGGGCCGCTCGCCGCGGTCGAGCACGAACCGCCACGGCTTCGTCCCGCTGATCGGCACCCGGATCCGCTTGTCGGGGCCCGCGGCGACGATGTCCTCCTCCCCGATCCGCCGCTTGAGCTGCTCGGTGACCTTGCGCCGCAGGCGATCGCTGTGGTGCAGCGCGTCGCGTGCGCCCTGCCCGCTGGGCAGCGCGGTGTCCTGCACGACCGACATCCGCGCCCTCAGCGGTTGAGGAGGTGGCCGACGTAGTCGAGCAGGTCCCGCGCGGAGTGCTCGTTGTAGCCCCCCTGCTCGCAGAGCACCCGCGTGACCTCGTTCAGCCGCTTCGCCTGCTCCTGGTCGGGGCTCGCGCGGGAGACCGTGACCCGGACGATGTCCTGCAGCTGGTCGAACAGGTACTCCTCGATCCCCGAGGCGAGGATCGTGTCGGTGCGGTAGCTCAGCGGGCGCTCGCCGCTGCGCAGCGCGATCCCGATCCGCATCAGGACCCCCTGCCGGAAGGTCTCCTTGGCCGACTCGGCGACCGTGGGCTTGACCTTCTCCTCGATCGCCCGCATGAGCTTCTCGTCCGGCTCACGGTCCTCCTTCGTGATCGGGTCCTTCGTGCGCGTGCCCTGGCAGTAGGCCTCGACGTTCGTGAGGTAGTTGTCCAGCACCCGCTGCGCGTGCTCGGCGAACGCCGGCACGAACGCCTTGCGGACCTCGTCCTTCAGCACGCGGTCGATCTCCTTGCGCGCGTCGACGACGAACGCCTCCAGGCGCCGGCGCTCCTCCTTGCCGACCTCCATCCGCTCGATGTGGTCGTGCAGCGCGATCAGCGCCATGATCGGCGTCAGGTAGCGGCCGCCCTGCGGGTCGCCCTCGGGCCGCTGGGCCGCACCCGAGAGGACGTCGACGATCCGCCGCGGCCCGAGGCCGCCCATCGCCTCGTGCTCGGCCTCGCGCTTGACCTCGGGGACCTGCGTGAGCTTCCACTCGCCGACCTCGACGCCGTCGTAGAGCTGGAGCTTCTCCATCGGGTCGAGCGTCTCGTGGGCCTCCAGCCGCGAGAGCACCGCGACCATCGCGGCCGCGCGGAGGGCGTGCGGGGCGATGTGCAGGCCGCCGTCGCCGGGCGACCCGCGGTCGCCCAGCAGCTTCGCGTAGATCCGCTCCTCGTCGCTGACCCGCACGTTGTAGGGCACGGCGACCGTGACGAGCCGGTCCTTCAGCGCCTCGTTGCGGGGGTCGGCCATGAACGCGCGGAACTCGGCCTCGTTCGTGTGGGCGACGATCGCGCAGTCCGCGTCGATGTAGCCGAACTTCGGGACCTTGAACTGCTTCTCCTGCGCCATCGTGAGGAACAGGTTCCGGAACTCGGCCGGGTTCTTCAGCAGCTCGACGGCCTCGAACAGCCCGCGGTTGGCCTTCGAGAACTCGCCCTGCCAGTCGAGCGCGAGCGGATGGGCGTCGGAGCCGTAGCGCTCGATCGCCTTCCAGTCCATCCCGCCGGTGAGCTGCTCCATGCTCATCGACTTCGGGTCGCCGGGCTCGAAGGTCGCGATCCCGACCCGCCGCGCCTCGGAGAGCACGACCCGGCGGATCGGGAAGCGCAGGAAGTCGCCGCCGTACTCGTCGTCGAGCCGGAAGCGGCAGACCGGGCAGAGCTCGCCCTCGATCCGCACCGACGTGTGCTCCCGCGCCTGGGCACGGAGCTCCTGCGGCACCAGATGCAGCGGCTCCTCGTGCATCGGGCAGCCCTCGAGGGCGTAGATCGCGCCCTCGTCCGTCCGCGACCACGCCTCCAGCCCGCGCTTGAGCATCGCGGCGATCGTCGACTTCGCCCCGCCCGGAGGGCCCCACAGCAGCAGGATCCGGCGACGCGTCTCGTGGCCCTCGGCCGCCGTCTCGAAGTAGCCGACGACGCGCTCCAGTGGCGCGTCCATCCCGAACAGCTCGTCCGCGAAGAAGTCGAAGGACGTCTCGCCCGGGTGTGGGCCGGCGGCCGACCCGGCGGCCTTGATCATGTCGTGGATCCGCTGGTGCGCGGTCGCGGCGATCGTCGGCCTCGCCGCGACCCGCTCCAGGTAGTCGTTGAGGGTGATGACCTCTTCGGGTTCCGAGGTCCGGTGCTGCGCCGCTTCGGTCAGCGCCTGATGGAAGCTCATCCGTGTTCTCCGCCCGCGTCGTCGCCTGAGGCGGGCGACGTGCCGTCGGCCGCCTCCTTTCCTCAGGTCTACGCTGATCTCCGGACGGACGACACCGGTTCTCGACCTCCGGGCCACAAGTTCGGCCAGAGGGCCGAACCGGTGCGCGAAGCTGCCGCCGCGGGGCCATGGTGCCGCGCACCGCAACGCGAGATCATGCGCCCGGCCAGGGCGCCACGGGGCCCGGCGCGCCAAGCCGGGCGCTCGCGCTCCGCCACTCTGCCGTCGCCCGCGACCGGCCGGCGATCCCGCCCGAGCTCGAAGGACCTGCTCGGGCCTGGTCGACGGAGGATGACCGCGCAGGCCCAGATCGTCGAATTGGGCGAATCATATTGACTATGTGCATAGATCCGATGTAGCCTCGCGTCGCCGCGGGTCAGCCCGCACGCGCGCCGCCGCAGGGCGCGCCCAGCCGATACGAAACGGACGTTCAGATGGACAGCAACGCTTGGGACCGCGTCGTCGACGTGGTGGTGGTCGGATCCGGGGCCGGCGGCCTGACCGCCGCCCTCACGGCGGCGGTCGACGGGGCCGAGGTCGAGGTCCTCGAGAAGGCCGACCTGCTCGGCGGGACGTCGGCCTGGTCCGGCGGCATGCCGTGGGTCCCCCGCAACAGCCACATGGGCGAGGTCGACGCGACCGACTCCCGCGAGGAGGCCCTGGAGTACATCAACGGGCTCACGGAGCAGCGCGCCCACGACCCGTCGCTGATCGAGCGGTTCGTCGACGAGGCCGCCGGCGCGATCGACTTCGTCGAGTCGCACTCGGCCCTCCGGCTCACCGTCACGCACGCGTGGAGCGATTACTTCGCCGACCGGCCCGGCGGCAAGCTCGCCGGCCGCTCGCTCGAGCCGCTGCCGTTCGACTCCCCCGCGGTCCTCGGGGAGTGGCACGACAAGGTCCGCGACTCGCCGCACATCCCGCGCCTGACGCAGGACGAGATGGCGGCACTCGGCTCGCAGCGCGCGCTGCCCGTCGACGAGACCGGCAAGGTGCCCGCCAGCGCCGAGGAGCTGATGACGCGCCGCGAGCGCGACCAGATCCGGGTGATGGGCCCGGCGCTCATCTCCGGCATCGTCCGCGGCCTCGTCGACCACGGCGTGACGCTGACGACCGGCACCCCGGTGACGAGCCTCGTCGTCGAGGACGGCGCCGTCGTCGGCGTCGTGGCGGACGAGCACGGCACGAGCGTGCGCATCGGCGCGCGCCGCGGCGTCGTGCTGGCCAGCGGCGGCTTCGAGTGGAACAAGGACCTCGTCCTCGCCTACCTCGGCAGCCCGCACAAGCTGCCGCTGTCGCCGCCGACCAACGTCGGCGACGGCCTCGTCATGGGCCTCGAGATCGGTGCGGCCGTCGGCAACATGAGCAACGCCGTGGCCTTCCCGGCCACCTACGACGAGCACTCGACCTACGAGGGCGCGCCGATCGGCAACCTCGCCACCCCGCGCAACGACCCGGGCGTCGTCGGCCTGAACAAGCACGGCCGGCGCTTCGTCAACGAGGGCATCACGTACATGGACATCGCGAAGGTCCACGGGACGTACGACCCGCTGACCGCGACGTACCCGAACGAGGGCCCGGGCTGGTGGGTCTTCGACGAGTCGGTCCGGGCCCGGTACATCATCAGCGACTTCGTCCCGGGCGCCCCGACGCCGTCGTGGGTCAAGACGGCCGACACGCTCGAGGGCCTGGCGGCCGAGATGGGCCTCGACCCCGCCGTCCTCGTCGAGGAGGTCGAGCGCTTCAACGGGCACGTCGAGGCCGGCGTCGACCCGGACTTCCACCGCGGCGAGATCTGGTGGGAGGGGTACCAGACGAAGGGCCCGCAGCCCGGCAAGCACCTCGCGAAGGTGGAGACCGGGCCGTTCTACGCGCTGAAGATGTACGACGGGATCCTCGGCACGGTCGGCGGGCTGCGCACGGACGCCGACGCGCGCGTCCTGCGCCAGCGCGGCGGCGTGGTCGACGGCCTCTACGCCGTGGGCAACGTCGCGGCCGGCATCTTCGGCCAGGTCTACCCCGGCGGCGGCTCGACCCTGGGGCCGGGCATCACCTTCGGGCACCTCGCCGGCCGGCACGCCGCCGCCCGCGAGGACGCGCCGGCGCTGCGCGAGGCCGCCACGGCCTGATCCCACCGGGGTGCCCCGCCGTCGGGGGACGGCGGGGCTCCCGACGGCGCGGCGGAGTCCGATCCGGGGGCGAGGGCAAGCGCCCCCGGATCGGAGTCCGTCGCACCGCTCGAACGACCGAGGGCCCGCCGGCGGCGGGCCCTCGGTCGTTCCCCTCCCTCGGGTGCGGCGGGACCCGACGGTCCCACCGCGCCCGGTCAGCCGACGAGCACGCGCTCGGTCGTGATGATGAACGGCAGCTCCAGCGGTGCACCGAGGAACGCCGCCTCGTCCGCGCGGGTGGCCGCGTAGACCGGGTCGGTCGCCGACTCGCGCATCGCGTCGAGGTCGTCGAACCAGGTGATCGCCGAGCCCTCCCACGCCGGCTCGCCGCCGGCGTAGTCGCCGTCGACCGTGTGGCTCTGCACGTACCGGCGCATGACCGCGATGCCGGACGCCAGGGGCCCGTGGTGCTCGCGCCAGTAGCGACGGAACTCGGTCGGCGTGAGGCCGGGCCGGCGGGTGACGAACTCGAAGTTCTTCAGCGCGCCCGGGGCCGCCGGGCCGTCCTTGATCAGGTGGTCCTCGACGAGGAACGTCGCGACCGACGCGGGGTCGACGCCCAGGCCGTCGACGAGCGCGGCGAACGCCGGGGACGCCACGGCGGCCCGGGCGGCCGCCTCGTCGGCGAACCAGAGCTCCTCGACCGCGTCGTACGGCGGGTCGCCGCGGCGGTAGCCCGACGGCGTCGTCACCGAGCGCACGTGGCGCAGCACCCCGGGGACCCGCGCGTCCGGCGCCGGGTCACCGTCGAGGCGTTCCCGGAACGCCTCGACCGCCGTCCCCCGCGCGCGGCGGACGGCGGTCATGACCTTGACCACGAGGTGGCCTAGAACATCGTGTTGTCGTTCTGCGCCTCGGTCGGGATCGGCTGCACGACGTCCCAGTGCTCGACGATCTTGCCGTTGGACACCCGGAAGATGTCGACGACGGCCGAGCCGTTGTCCTCGGCGTTCAGCTGCGTGCGGTGGTGGATGACGGCGAGGTCGTCCTGCACGATGACGCGCTTGATCTCGGCCTTGAAGTCCGGGAACGCGCCGAAGAGGCCGCTGATGGCCGCGACGAAGCCCTCGGCGCCGTCGGGGGCCTGCGGGTTGTGCTGGATGTAGCCCTCGTCGCCGAAGAACTTCTCGGCCGCGGCGGTCGGGTTCTGCTGCACGAACGCGAGGTCGTAGAAGTCGAGCGCGGTCTGCTTGGTGTCGGTCAGGGTGTCGGTCATCGGTGCTCCGTGGGTGTCGTGGTGGTCCTGCGGGCCGCGGGGACTGCTCGTCCTCACGTTTGATTCATACCATAGCCATAGATTGGCTGGGAGAAGGGGTCGAGTGGTGAAGGGCGACCCGGCCGCCGGCGGCCGGGCGGTCCGGCGGACCGCCCGGCCGGACCGCGGGCGACGACGCGATCAGCCCAGCAGCTCGAGCGTCGCGCGGGCGTAGATCTCGCCGGCCTGCGCGACCTCGGCGACCGAGATGTGCTCGTCGACCATGTGCGCGAGCTCGAAGTCGCCCGGGCCGAAGGTGATCGCCGCGGGCGTGCCGAAGCCGTCCGCGCCGGTCTCCATCAGCTCGACCGCGTCGACCCAGCCGCCGTTGAAGTGCTGGACCTTCGGCGCCGTGCCGGTGACGGCCTCGACCGCGCCGGTCAGCGCCTTGACCGCGGCGTGGTCCGGGTCGACCTCGCCGGGGCGCAGCCAGAGCCGGCCGGCGCCCATCGGCAGGAGCTTGCGCTCGAAGCGGACCTCGCCGTCCTCCCGCTCCAGCGTGCGCAGGAACGCGTCGATCGCGTCGCGGACCTCGGTCAGCCCGACGCCGACCGTCGACATCACCGAGACGATCACGTCGCAGCGGCCCGGGATCGCCCAGCCGCCGACGTGCGACGTGCGGGTGGCCTGGATCGAGACGCGGGGCCCGAAGAACTGCGAGTCGCCCTGCGGGATGACGAGGCGGCCCTCGTCGACCGCGAGGACGAGCTTCGCCATCTTCGTCACGGCGTTGATGCCGCGCTCGGGCTCGGTCGGGTGCGCGGTGCGGCCGACGGCCGTGATCTTCCACGTGGAGATGCCCGGGTAGGCGATCTCGACGCGCTCGTTGCTCGTGGCCTCGGCCGAGAAGACCGTGCCGACGCGCTTGGCCACGCCGAGGTCCTTCATCAGCACGGCGCCGCGGAATCCGTCCTCGCCGTCGGCGTCGGACATGTAGTAGAGCGGCCCGCTGCGCGGCTGCCCGCTCTTCACGACCTGCTCGATCGCGGTGAGCATCGCGATCATCGTGCCCTTGGAGTCCACCGCGCCGCGGCCGTAGAGCTCACCGTCGATGACCTCGGCCTTGAACGGGTCGCGCGACCAGTCCGACGGGACCGCGCCGACGGTGTCGTAATGGCCGTCGAAGAGGACGCCCGGGCCGCCGCCCTCGCCCTCGAGGACCCCGAGGACGAGCGGCGTCTTGCGCCCCTCGACGGCGTAGTGCTCGACGGTCATGCCGAGCTCGCGAAGGCGCTCGGAGACCCAGAGGTGGGCGGTCGTCGGCTCGCCGACGACGCTGCGGATGGAGACGATCTCGCGGAGCAGCTGCTCGGCGCGGTCGACGTCGACGGAGACCGCGACGCCCTGCTGTTCGGTGCTCATCGGAGCCTTTCGGTGGTGGTGACGGAGGTCGAAGGGGTGGGGAGGGCCTGCCGGTGTCCGACGGGCCGGGGACGCGTCCGCCGGGCGGGCCGCCGGGGCCGGCCGTCCCGGCCGGTCGGCGCGACCGCCGGGACCGGCACCGGGTCGCCCGTGGCGGGCGAGGTCGGGACCAGGCGGTCGCCGGTCGCCGGTGAGGTCACGGACGCCATGCCATGCCGCCTTCCAGGAGCTCGGCGAGGGTGCCCAGCGCGGCGGCGCCGACGGCGCCGTCGATCACGCGGTGGTCGAAGCTGACCGTGACCGCGAGGACGGGGATCACGGCGGTGCCGCCCCGGCGGGGGACGACGCGCTCGACGGTCCGGCCGACGGCGACGATCGCCGACTCGCCGGGGTTCAGCATCGCCGTGAAGCGATCGACGCCGAAGCCGCCGAGGTTCGACAGCGTGATCGCCGCGCCCGTCATGTCGGCCACGCCGAGCGTGCCGCCGCGGGCCGCGCCGACGAGCCGCTGACGCTGCTCGGCGATCGCCGCGAGGCCGGCGGTCTGCGGGTCGCGGATGACCGGGACGACGAGGCCCTTGTCGCTGGCGGCGGCGAGGCCGACGCCGTCGGCGCCGCTGCGCACCATCCGCGGTCCGTCGTCGCCGTCGACCCAGCTGACGGCGAGATCGGGGTGGCGGCGGACGGTCTCGGCGATCGCCTGCACGAGCAGGTCGTTGACGCCGACCCGCGCGCCGGCGTTCACGCCCGCGGACTGCGCCGCCTTCTGGGCGAGCAGGTGACTCGCGTCGACGTCGCGCTGCAGCTGGTACTGCGGGATCAGCTGGCTCGCGCTCATCCGCCGCGCGATCGCGCGGCGGGTGGCGGTCAGCGGCTGCTCGTCGGGGCCGGCATCGGGCGCGAGGGCCAGGACCGGGGCCGGGGCCAGAACCGGGGCCGCGGGCGCGGCCGCCGGTGGGACGACGTTGGCGTCCTCGCGCGCCGCGACCGCGCGCCGCACGTCGTCGAGCGTGACCCGGCCGCGCGGGCCGGTGCCCTCGACCGCGGCCAGCGCGATGCCCAGGTCCTCGGTCGCGC
>NZ_JBFAPC010000031.1:0-42520 GCF_040675535.1 Patulibacter sp. NPDC049589
TGCGCATGCTGTTGCGTTTTCAAAGACCGCCGCGCCCTACGGACCAGGTGTTCAAACTCTGGAGGCGCACACCAGACCGATGTCCGGTGCGGGCTAGTCAGCTTAGCGCATCCGCCTCTGCCCTGTCGAGACCAACTTCGGTCTCTCGGGCTTGGCGCTGCGCCGCGGTGACCAGCGGCTCGATGAATATACATACGGGCCTTCTGGCATGCGTCGTGACCCCGCGTGATTTTCGCGATATCGGGCCCTTCTGGGGGCCTCGATTCGTCGCTTTCCCGCTTGCGGACTGGGGTTGCGGGCCCCGAAATGAATTTCGAAAGTCGTCGCTTTTCGTCTGTATCGGGCCGGATCGGGCACTTTCGAGCGATTCGGGGCCCGTTCCGACCGGGTCCGCCAGCCCCCGGTCTCCCCGGTTCAGACCCGAGGGCCGGCGACCAGCCGCGCGAACCGACGCTTCCCCAACTGCAGGACGGCGTCCGCCAGCCGGTCCGCGTCGGTGTCCAGGACGTCCTGGGGCCAGGGCTCGCCGTCGACCTTCACCCCTCCCTGGGTGATGGCCCGTCGCGCCTCGGACCGGGAGACGCCGAAGGCCTCCGCGATCAGGGCGGGCAGGTGGACCGTCTCGTCCGTCCCGAGCTCGTGCTCCGGGACGTCGGTCGGGATCGCGCGGTCCTTGAAGAGCCGGTCGAACGCGTCCTGGGCACGCTCGCCCTCCCCCGTTCCGGCGAATCGCTCGCACAACGCTCTCGCGAGCGCGCGCTTGCGCCCGCGAGGGTCGGCGGCCTGCTCCGCGGTCAGATCGACCCCCAGGAGCTCCGACCACGGCGTGATCATCTCGTCGGGGATCCGCATGGTCCGGCCGAAGATCTCCTCGGCCGGCTCCGTGATGCCGATGTGGTTGCCCAGGGACTTCGACATCTTCTGCACGCCGTCGGTGCCGACGAGCAGCGGCATGGTCAGGACGCTCTGCTCCGGTCGGCCCTCCGCGCGCTGGACGTCCCGTCCGAAGAGGAGGTTGAACGTCTGGTCCGTGCCGCCGAGCTCGATGTCGGCCTCGACCGCGACCGAGTCGTACCCCTGGAGCAGCGGGTAGACGAACTCCAGGAGGCTGATGGGCTTCCCTCCCGCGTAGCGCTTCGCGAAGTCGTCGCGCTCGAGGAGCTGGGCGACCTTCGGGATCCGGGCGAGGGTGAGGAACGCGTCCATCCCCATGTCGAGCCACTCGCCGTTGCGACGGACCTCGAGCAGGTCGGGCTCGTCGCGGAGGACGAGGAGCGCCTGGCGCTGGTACGTCTCGGCGTTGCGGTCGATCTCCTCCCCCGTCAGGACGGGCCGCGTGGCCGAGCGTCCGCTCGGGTCCCCCACGCGCGCGGTGTAGTCGCCGATGATCAGGACGACCCGGTGACCGAGGTCCTGGAACTCCCGCAGCTTCTGCAGGACGACGACGTGACCGAGGTGCACGTCGGGGGCGGTCGGGTCGATGCCGAGCTTGACCCGCAGGGGTCGTCCCTCGCTCCGGGCCTTCTCGAGCCGGTCCTCCAATGCACCGGCCGGCTGGGCCGCCGCGGCGTTGCGGGTGAGGAACGCGGCGTCGGTGCGGGGGTCTGCCATGCGCCCGATGTTAGGATATGCGGGCTCTCGTTCCGCGAGCCGAGAGTCGGGCTCTGCCGCCGTACCGCCCGACCGGCCCGCGTACATCCATGATCGAACCGACCGGACATCCCGGTGCGCGGCAGGACGCCGCACACCCCGGACCGGGCGCCGCAGCCGCGACGCCCCCCGTCGTCGACCCGCACGCGCCCTGGTGGGGCGGCGGTTCCGCCGGGCCCGGTCCAGTCCCCGCACCGCCCAGCGCCACGCCCCCGGCGGCCGCCCCCAGCGCCGTCCGCGCCACGGGTTCATCCTCCGCCTGGGCGGTCCCCGCGGCCGCCGGCCCGGAGGCGCCGACCAGCGCCCCGGCGCCCAGCGCCCGCCGGCCGACGCCGCGCCCGCAGCGCAGCGGCGAGTCCCCCGCGATCCCGGGGACCGGCGGCCCGTCCGGCCCGAGCGGGCCCGTCGACCGCGGCACCGGCGGTGGCGGAGGCGACGGCTCCGACGACCCGCCACCGCGCCCCAAGCTGCGCTTCCGGTGGCTGCGGCTCCTGCTCCTGCTCGTCCCGCTCGGCGCGCTCGCGCTGGTGTCGACGATCTTCGGGATGATGATGGCGGTCTCGACCGACCTGCCCGACCTGGACACCGCCAAGGAGTTCCAGACGGCGAAGAACTCGGTGCTCCTGGACCGCCAGGGCCACGCGATCGGCGTGCTGGCGGACTCCTCCCGCTACATCGTCACGTCGAACCAGATCAGCACGCCGATGAAGAACGCGGTCGTCGCGATGGAGGACGAGCGCTTCTACCAGAACAGCGGCGTCGACCTGAAGGGCATCGGCCGCGCCGTCGTCCAGGACGTCGTGTCCCGCGGGGCCGTGCAGGGCGCCTCGACCATCACCCAGCAGCTCGTCAAGGTCTCGCTCGAGGCCGAGAACAAGCGCACGGTCTTCCAGAAGCTGCGCGAGGCGGCGCTGGCGTACCACATGACCAAGCAGTGGTCGAAGCAGAAGATCCTGACGACGTATCTGAACCGGATCTACTTCGGCAACGGCGCCTACGGCGTCGAGTCGGCCGCCAAGACGTACTTCGGCTCGCTGCCCGACCACGACGGCTGTGCCCCGCCGGACGACCCGTGCGCCGCCGGCCTGACGCCCGCCGAGTCCGCGCTGCTGACCGCGATCATCGCGTCGCCCAGCCGCTTCGACCCACTGACGGAGCCCGAGGCCGCCAAGCGCCGCCGCAACACGGTGCTCCTGAAGATGCGCCAGCAGGGCAAGCTCTCCGAGGACGACTACGAGCTCGCGATCATCGAGCCCCTCCCGACCAAGGACCAGGTCTCCCCGCCGACGCTCGACGCGACCAACCCGTACTTCGCGTCCTGGATCAGCAACCAGCTGATCGACAAGGTCGGCGCGCAGCGCACCTACGAGGGCGGGCTGAAGGTCACGACGACGCTCGACCAGGGCCTCCAGAAGGCCGCGCAGGCGAGCATCAACGCGTACCTCACGAAGAAGTCGATGCCCACGGCGTCGATGGTCGTCATCGACAACAAGACCGGCGAGGTCCGGGCGATGGTCGGCGGCCCCAACTACGCGACGCACCCGTACAACCTCGCCACGCAGGGGCAGCGTCAGCCCGGCTCGTCGTTCAAGCCGTTCGTGCTCGCCCAGGCGCTGCGCGAGGGCATCTCGCCGCAGAAGGTCTACACGTCGAAGAAGCAGACGCTGAACGTCAAGGACGAGCGCGGACGGCCCGAGAAGTTCGTCGTCACCAACGACGAGAGCGCCTACTCGGGTCGCTCGACGATCGCTCGCGCCCTGACGTTCTCCGACAACTCCGTCTACGCGCAGCTCGGGCAGACCGTCGGGATCCCGAAGGTCGCGAAGCTGATCACGCGCATGGGCATCCGGACCCCGGTGTCCAAGAACGCGGCGCTCGCGCTCGGCGCCCCGCGCCGCGGCGTGACGGTCCTCGACCTGGCCCACGCCTACGAGACGTTCGCGACCCGCGGCCTGCGGATCAACGGGACCCTCGGCGGGCCGGGCGGCGGCGCGGTCGGGATCAAGGAGATCCAGGAGCCGGGTCGCAAGACGCGGGTCAACAAGCGCCGCGCCGAGCGGGTCCTGTCCACCGGCGTCGCCGACACCGCCACGTCGATCATGCGGACGGTCGTGTCCAAGGGCACCGGCCACCGGGCGCAGTACGGCGGGTTCGCCGCCGGCAAGACCGGGACGACGGAGAACAACGTCGACGCGTGGTTCGCCGGCTTCAGCCGCGACCTGACCGTCGTCGTCTGGGTGGGCTACCCGGACTCCGGCAAGCCGATGCAGACCGAGTGGATGGGCGAGCCCGTCGAGGGCGGCACCTACCCGGCCGCCATCTGGGGAGAGTTCATGGCGCGCGCCACGGGCATCCTCGACGCGCGCGACCCGGACCGCGCCAAGCGCACCAAGCAGGACCAGGACCTGCCGAAGGAGGCTCCCGAGCCGAGCGTCGGCGCCGCGCCCTCCGGGGACTCCAGCGGCTCGAGCGACGGCGGGGACGGCTCGTCCGGGACCTCGACGTCCGGGACCGGCACGAGCACGACCTCGGGCGGCGCGTCCGCCGGGACCACCGGCGGCGGCGGGGGCGGCTCCCAGACGCCCGCCCCGTCCACGCCCGTGACCCCGCCCTCCGGCACCGGCTCGGGCAGCGGCACCGGGTCGTCCGGGACGGGCAGCGGCTCGGGGGCCGGCGGGACGTCCGGGTCCGGCAGCGGCGGCACGGGCAGCGGCGGGGCCGTTCCGCTCGAGTAGCCCCGGGGCGGCCGGCGAACCGGTCGCCTGTCGACGTCCCGCGATCAGGCGCGCCCGCCTCGCCGCATCTCCGGCGGCCACGGCCGCGACACGTCCGTGCTCGTCTCGTCGACGAAGCGCCACGACAGGTCGACCGCCCGCGTGATGCCGATCCGCGGGCCGGTCACGACCCGCGGCTCGCGGTCCGCGAGTCGCGGCGGCAGGATGCGCAGCGGGCTCGCCGTCAGGTCCGCCCCGTCGTGCTCCATCCGGATGTCGAGGGCGAGCGTGAGGCGGCCGGGGCCCGCGGTGAGTTCGCGGTCCGGCCGGCCCGCGCGGCGATCGCGCATCGTCTCGACGCCGGCGACCGGCTCGACCGCGCGGATCAGGACCGCGGCGGCGACGCCCTCCGGCTCGCAGACGGCGTTGAGCATCGTGTGAATGCCGTAGGAGCGGTAGACGTACGCGCGGCCCGGCGGGCCGAAGAGCTCGGCGGTGCGGGCCGTCGGGCGGGGCTCCTTCGGCGGCGGCCGCCAGGCGTGGCAGGCGCCCTCGGTCTGGTGGTAGGCCTCCGTCTCCACGATCCGACCGGCCGTCTCTCCGTGGACGAGGACGCAGCCCAGGAGCTCGCGCGCGACCTCGACGACGGGGCGGTCGTAGAACGCCGCCGGGAGGCCCGGACCGAACGCGTCCCGGGTCCCGGGGACGGGGCCGGCCGGCCCCGCCGGGCGGGCCGGTCCGCCGGCGACGCCCGCGCCGTGGTCGTCCGCCGTCACCGGTCCGATCTCGTCCGCGATCAGTCCAGGAGGCCGCGCGCGAGCACGAGCTGCTCCGCGACCCGCGCCGAGGACGTCCCGCCCTGGCTCTGCTTGCGCTCCAGCAGCGACAGCGGCTCGAGCAGGTCGCGGATCCAGGGGCCGAGGTGCTCGCTCTGGGCGCGCAGCTCGTCGTCGGAGAGGTCCGAGAGCTTGCGCCTGCTGTCGACCGCCTCGCGCACGAGGCCGCCGACGATCGCGTGGCACTGGCGGAACGGGACGCCGCGCTTGACGAGCTCGTCGGCGAGGTCGGTCGCGGCGAGCAGCTCGTCGGCCGCGGCGGCGGCCATGCGGTCGGCGCGGAAGGCGGCGCCGCCGATCATCCCGCCGGCGGCGGCGAGGGACTGCTCGAGGGTGTCGGCGGCGTCGAAGACGTGCTCCTTGTCCTCCTGCAGGTCCTTGTTGTACGTCAGCGGCAGGGCGTGGATCACGCCGTGGAGCGCCGCGAGGTGGCCGGTGATGCGCGGGGCCTTCGCGCGCAGGAGCTCGGCGCAGTCGGGGTTCTTCTTCTGCGGCATCAGCGAGCTGCCCGACGACCAGGCGTCGGGGAGCGTGAGGAAGCCGAACTCCTCGCTCGCCCACTGGACGATCTCCTGGCCCAGGCGCGAGAGGTGCGTCGCGCACGTCGCCGCGGCGGAGAGGTAGTCGAGGGCGAAGTCGCGGTTGGAGACCGCGTCGATCGAGTTGGGGTGCGGGGCGCCGAAGCCGAGCTCGGCGGCGGTCATCGTGCGGTCGGTGTCGAAGTTGACGCCCGCCAGCGCGCCGGCGCCGAGCGGCATGCGGCGCAGGGCCTGCTCCTGGGTGAAACGGAAGCGGGAGCGGTCGCGCTCGAGCATCCAGACGTAGGCGAGCAGGTGGTGGGCCAGGTAGACCGGCTGGGCACGCTGCAGGTGCGTGTAGGCCGGCATCGGCCAGTCGGCGTGCTTCGTGGCGACGTCGATCAGGACCCGCATCAGGCCCTCGATCGCCTCGATCGCGCGGCCGGCGGCCTCGCCCGTCCACAGCGCGAAGTCGGTGGCGACCTGGTCGTTGCGCGAGCGGGCGGTGTGGAGGCGAGCGCCGGGGTCGCCGACGAGCTCCGTCAAGTGACGCTCGATCGCCATGTGGATGTCCTCGTCCTCCGCCCCGAACGGGAACGTCCCGTCCGCGAGCTTCGCCTCGATCGTGTCGAAGCCGGAGAGGATCGCCGTCAGGTCGTCGTCGCCGATGATGCCGCGCGAGGCGAGCATCCGGGCGTGGGCGCGGGAGCCGCGGATGTCCTGCGGCCACATGCGCTGGTCGTACCCCAGGCTCGTGTTCATCTCCCGGAAGACCGGGTCCTGCGGCTCGGAGAATCGCGACATACGGGCCGCAGTCTATGGAGACGGGGCGCCGGGCCCGGGTCTCGTGATCGCGGGACGTCGTGACGTCATCGACTTCCGCAGCGGGGCGCCGAACCGACCGACCCGAGGGCCGCGACGTGCCGGGGTCCGACGAGGCCTCAGGGCGCGAGGACCGCGGTGAGGTCCTCGACGACGCGGGCGACCTGCTCCTGCGTCATCTCGGGGAAGAACGGCAGCGAGAGCCCGCGGGCGGCCGCGTCCTCGGCCACCGGGAACTGGCCCTCGCAGTAGCCGAAGCGCTCGCGGTAGAAGGCGAAGAGGTGGATCGCGGGCAGGTACGGGCGCGTCTGGATGCCGCGGCCCGCGAGCGCGCGGATCGTCTCGTCGCGGTCGACGCCGTGCGGGACCCGGACGACGTAGACGAACCAGGAGCGCTTGTTGCCGCCCCGGTCCTCGCACAGCAGCTCCAGGCCGGTGCGCGCCGCCAGTGGCGCGAGCGCCTCGCGGTACCAGGCGGCCACGCGGTCGCGGTCGGCGAGCATGTCGTCGAGGCGGCCCAGCTGCGCGAGGCCCAGCGCGCAGTGGAGGTCCGAGAGGCGGTAGTTGAAGCCGAGCCGGTCGTGGTCGAGCCACTGCATGTCGGGCGCGCGGCCCTGGTTGCGCTCGGAGTCGATCCGCTGCTTGACGGCGGCGTCGTCCGTCGTGACGAGGCCGCCCTCCCCCGTCGTCAGCTGCTTGTTGGCGTAGAAGGCGAAGATCGTCGGGTTGCCGTGGCCGCCGACGGGGACGCCGTCGGCGTGGACCGCGCCCAGCGCCTGGGCGCCGTCCTCGACGATCGGGACGCCGAGGCGCTCCATCCCCGGCACGTCGGCGGGGTAGCCGAAGATGTGGACCGGGAGCAGCGCCTTCGTGCGCTCGGTCACCGCCGAGGCGACGGCGTCGGGCGTGACGTTCAGCGTGTCGGGGTCGACGTCGACGAACACCGGCGTCGCGCCCTCGAAGAGGACCGCGTTGGCGGTCGCGATGAACGAGAACGGCGAGGTGATCACCTCGTCCTCCTTCGCGCAGTCCTCGACGCCGACGGCGCGCAGGGCGAGGTGCAGGCCGGCGGTGCCGGAGGAGACCGCGCAGCCGTGGGCGGCGCCGACGCGAGCGGCGAAGCGCTGTTCGAACGCCGGGACGCGGGGGCCCAGCGAGAGGTGCCGCGAGCGCAGCACGTCGAGGACGGCCTGCTCCTCCTCGACGCCGATGACCGGGCGGGCGAGCGGGACCGGCGGGCGCGGGTCCGTCGGCGCCGTGGCGCCCGCGGTGTCCGCCGGTGCGGCCTCGACATCGGACGCCGAGACGGCTCCCGCGTCGCCGGCGGCGCTCACGCGGTCGTCCTCCGCCCGCCGTGCAGGCCGGCGACGGTGCCGGTGGCGGCGATCACGCGCGCACCTCGGCGACCGGGACGGTCCCGGTGCGGCGGCCCGCCTGCTCGCTGCGCGCCAGCGAGTCGACGAGCGCCTCCCAGGAGGCGGCGATCAGGTTCTCGTCGACGCCGATCGAGCCCCACGTCTCGTGACCGTCGGAGGCGTCGATCAGCACGCGGGTCGTGGCGCCGGTGCCCTTGGTCGAGTCGAGGATCCGGACCTTGAAGTCGGTCAGCTCGATGTCCTTGAGGTGCGGGTGGACCTGGGCGATCGCGGAGCGCAGCGCGGCGTCCAGGGCGTGGACCGGGCCGTTGCCCTCGGCGGTGCGGACGTACCGCTCGCCGCCGATCCAGATCTTGATCGTGGCCTCGGTCTCGACCCGGCCCCCGGCGCGCTGCTCGACGATGACGCGCCAGCTCTCGAGCTCGAAGAGGGGCTCGAACGTTCCGGTCTCGCGGCGCAGCAGCAGCTCGAACGAGCCGTCGGCGGCCTCGAACTGGTAGCCCTCGTGCTCGAGCTCCTTGACACGCTCGATGATCCGCGCGGCCTGCGCGTCGTCGACCTCCACGCCCGCGTCGGCGGCCTTCTCGATGATCGTGCCGCGGCCGGCGAGCTCGGAGACGACGATCTCGCGCGCGTTGCCGACGTCGGTCGGATCGACGTGCTCGAAGGTCCGCGGGTCCGCGCGCATGCCGGCGATGTGGAGGCCGCCCTTGTGCGCGAACGCGTTGCGGCCGACGTACGGCTGCGTCGCCCGCGGGGTGCGGTTGAGCAGCTCGTCGACGAAGTGCGACGTCTCCGTCAGGCGCGCCAGGCCGCCCTCGGGCAGCGACGCGACGCCCATCTTCAGCTCGAGGTCGGCGGTGATCGTCGTGAGGTTCGCGTTGCCGGTGCGCTCGCCGATGCCGTTGACCGTGCCCTGGACGTGCGTCGCCCCGGCGTCGACGGCCAGCAGGGAGTTCGCGACGCCGCAGCCGCCGTCGTCGTGCGCGTGGATGCCGACGCGGGCGTGCTCGCCGAGCTCCGCCACGACGCGCGAGACGGCCGCGTGGATCTGGAGCGGCAGCGACGAGCCGTTGGTGTCGCAGAGCGACAGCGTGTCGGCGCCGGCCTCGACCGCGGCGCGCAGGCAGCGCAGCGCGTAGGCCTCGTCGTCGCGCCAGGCGTCGAAGAAGTGCTCCGCGTCGTAGATCACGCGCTTGCCCTCGCCGCGGAGGAACGCGACGGAGTCGGCGATCAGGCGGAGGTTCTCGTCGCGGTCGACGCGGACGACCTTCTCGAGGTGCAGGCCCCAGGTCTTGCCGACGATCGTCGTGACGTCGCAGAACGAGTCGGCCAGCGTGCGCAGGCCGGGGTCGGCGTCGGCGGCGAGGTCGCGCCGGCGGGTCATGCCGAACGCGGCGATCGTGGCGTTCGTCCACGTCTCGCGGGAGAGGAGGTCGAAGACCTCGAGCTCCTTCGGGTTGCTGGACGGGAACCCGGCCTCGATGAGATGGACGCCGAGGTCGTCGAGCTTCTGGGCGACGCGGAGCTTCTCGTCGGCCGAGAGCGTCATGCCCTCGCCCTGCATGCCGTCGCGGAGCGTGGCGTCGTAGAGCTCGAAGGGGCGGGAGGGAGTCGTGCTGGTCATGTGGGTGCGGTTTCGGTGGTCCGCGATCGTGGCCGGTCGCGGGGTGAGGGCGGACGTGGGCGCGTGGGGCTCCCGTCCGCTCCTCGCGGCCGGTGCCCCTAGGGAATTCGCCGTCCGGCGATGCGCACGTGCCGCCCCATCGTGCTCAGCCGACCTGCTCGCGCACCGGGACCGGGTCGAGCCAGCCGGCGTAGCGCTCGTCGCGCCCGTGCAGGGCGTCCTCGAAGACGCGCTGCAGCTCGGACGTGATCGGGCCCATGCCGCCCGCGCCGATCGTGTGGTCGTCGACCTCGCGCACCGGCGTCAGCTCGGCGGCGGTGCCCGTGAGGAAGATCTCGTCGGCGAGGTAGAGCTCGGCGCGGCCGAGGTCGCGCTCGATCACCTCGTAGCCGAGGTCGCGGGCGATCGTGATCACGGAGCGGCGGTTGATGCCGTCGAGGATCGACGCCGACTGCGGCGGCGTGACGATCTGGCCCTCGCGGACGACGAAGATGTTCTCGCCCGAGCCCTCGCAGACCATGCCGCGGTCGTCGAGGAGGATGGCCTCCTCGTAGCCGGCCTTCGTGACCTCGATCTTCGCGAGCACGGAGTTCAGGTACTGGCCGGACGCCTTGGCGTGCGGGATCAGGCCCGACGGCGAGAGCCGGCGCCAGGAGGAGACCTTGGCGCGGACGCCCTTGGACTTGCCCTCGTCGCCGAGGTAGGAGCCCCACTCCCAGCAGGCGATGATCACGTCGGTCGGCGAGTCCAGCGGGCTGAGCCCCATCGGGCCCTCGCCGCGGAAGATCAGCGGCCGGATGTAGCACGAGCGCAGGCCGTTGGCCGCGATCGTCTCGAGCGTCGCCTGGCGGATCTGCTCCTGCGTGAACGGGACCGGCATGTAGAAGAGCTCGGCCGACTTGAACAGCCGGTCGACGTGCTCCTGGTGGCGGAAGACCGCCGGCCCGACGGACGCCGTGTCGTAGCAGCGGACGCCCTCGAAGACGCCCGTGCCGTAGTGCAGCGCGTGCGTGAGGACGTGGACCTTCGCGTCGGCCCACGGGACCAGCTCGCCGTTCTTCCAGATGAAATCGCCCTGCGGCACCGCGACGCTCCTCGTCCGTGGACTCGCGTCCCGCGGCCGTGGCGGCGGGACGGAACGACGGACTCTACCGCGGTCCTCCCCGCGGGGACCGCCCGGACGATCGCCGTCGTCGGGGTGGTGGCTGCCGCCCGTCGTGAGCCCGACGGCGAGGGGCGCCGGGGCCGGAGCCGGCGGGCGGTGGGTCCGACGGACGTCCGGGCGCGGTCGCGGGTGACCCCCCATCCGTCGCACGGTCCGGCACGGGCCGTGGACGCTCCGCGGGGGCCCACCTACGGTGTGGTGAGACGTCGGGTTCCGGAGCAGCCTCTCCGGCCGTCAACTCCCCGGCGAACGGAGGCACCATGACCGACCGCACGATCGACACCGCCGACCGCGACCGCCGGGTCCGTGCGACCCTCGCCCAGCAGGGCGGCAACCTCGACGACGTCTTCACCGACGACGGCCACGCGCCGGACGCCATCGACGCAGAGGCCCTCGGCCACTGCCGGGTCTCCGTGCAGGCGACCGTCGCCGACGGCCGCCCCGTCGCGGCCTGAGCGCCCGGGCCGCCGCGCGGCCCTCCAGCGGCACCGCGGTCCCGTCGTCCGACGCGGCACCGCGAGACCGTCCCTGACCGGCGTCGCCGCCGGTCGGCCCCCTCGGGCCCGGCCATCGGCCGGGCCCGAGCTGCGTCCGGGCGCAGCCGAGATCAGTCCGCGCCGACGCGGGTCCGCTCCGCCGCCGCCAGCGAGCGCTCGGCGCCCAGGGCCTCCAAGCGACCCCAGTCGACGTCGCGGAAGTTGTGCATCGGGCAGTACTTCGGCCCGCACATCGAGCAGAACTCCGCGGTCTTGAAGTAGTCGTCCGACAGCGTCTCGTCGTGCATCGACCGGGCGGTGTCCGGGTCGACGGACAGGTCGAACTGGCGGTTCCAGTCGAAGTCGAACCGCGCCTTCGAGAGCTCACGGTCCCACCGGGCCGCCCGCGCCCCGTGGGCTCCCCCGCGCGCCAGGTCGGCCGCGTGCGCCGCGATCCGGTACGCGATCAGGCCCTGCTTGACGTCCTCGGCGTCGGGCAGGCCCAGGTGCTCCTTCGGGGTGACATAACAGAGCATCGAGGTGCCGTGCCAGCCCACGACCGCCGCGCCGATGGCGCTCGTGATGTGGTCGTAGCCAGGCGCGATGTCGGTCACGAGCGGGCCGAGCGTGTAGAACGGCGCCTCGTCGCAGATCCGCTGCTGGCGCTCGACGTTCTCCTGCAACTGGTGCAGCGGGACGTGGCCGGGGCCCTCGACCATGCACTGGACGCCGGCGGCCCGGCAGCGACCGACGAGCTCGCCGAGCGTGTCGAGCTCCGCGAACTGCGCCGCGTCCGAGGCGTCCGCGATCGACCCGGGCCGCAGCCCGTCGCCGAGCGAGATCGTCACGTCGTGCTCGGCGCAGACGGCCAGGACGCGGTCGAAGTGCTCGTAGAGCGGGTTCTGCCGCTCGTGGTGGACCATCCAGCGCCCCAGGAGGCCGCCGCCGCGGGAGACGATCCCCGTCAGGCGGTGCCGGCAGAGCGCGAGGTGCTCCAGGAGGACGCCGGCGTGGATCGTCATGTAGTCGACGCCCTGCTCGGCCTGCTCGGTGATGACCTCCAGGAGCAGGTCGATCGAGAGGTCCTCGGGGGTCTTCACCCGCTCGAGCGCCTCGTAGATCGGGACGGTCCCGATCGGCAGCGTGGCGACGTCGATGATCGCCTGGCGGGTCTCGCGGATCCGCTTGCCGGTCGACAGGTCCATGACCGTGTCGGCGCCCCAGCGCTGGGAGAGCTCGAGCTTCTCGACCTCCTCCGCCAACGAGCTCGTCGTCGGGCTCGAGCCGATGTTCGCGTTGATCTTCACGCGCGCCTTCAGCCCGATCGCCATCGGGTCCAGCGCCGCGTGGTGGCGGTTGGCGGGGATCACCATCCTGCCCCGGGCGACCTCGGCGCGGACGACGTCCGGCTTCAGCCCCTCCCGCTCGGCGACGCGCGCCATCTCGGGCGTCACCGTGCCCTCGTTCGCCGCGCGGTGCTGGGTGCATGCGTTCCCGCCCACCCCGCGCGTCCCGTCCTCGTCGAAGACGTGCCGTTCCATGATGCTCCCTCCGCCGGTATGAACCGGATCAGGTCGTCGGGTCAGCGCGGATCAGCGCAATCTCAGCCCCTGCCTGGGACCCCCCGGATGTGGTTGGTCCGGCGAGCGTAGCGCGGCGAGCGGCGCACGCGTCCCGGTCGGGCGGGCCGCACGGCTCCGGCAGGACGGACGACACCGATCTGTAACGCTGCGGACCCCCCGATCGGGGAGGATGCCCGGATGCACCGCGTGCGATCAGCCGTCGTCGTCGCCCTCTCCGCCTCCGCGCTCCTCGTGCCGCAGGCCGCGAGCGCCGAGACGAAGACCGAGTACCTGCAGAGCGGCCACTACGGCGCGGACGTCGTCGCCGCGGCCGCGCCGGCGAGCCGCTGGATCCAGGAGCGCGGCGACCAGCTCGCCGCCGTCGTCGCGGCCTGCCGCGCCTACGGGCTGCCGGTCGGGTCGGAGGGGACGTCCACGCCCCCGACGATCGTCCCGCCGACGGCCGCCCAGATCGCCCGCGCCGCGAGCACCGCGAAGGCGTCGGCGACCGCCGCCCGCCGGGCCCGGTCGGCGAAGGCCGCCAGCACGCGCCTGGCGCGCAAGCGCGGGGCGACGGCGTCCGCTCGCGCGAAGGCCCGCGCGAAGGCCCGGACGCTGAGCCGGCGCGCCCGCGCCGCCGCCCGGCGCGCCGCCGCGGCGAAGGCCGCGGCCACGCCGTCGCTCGCGTCGCCCGACGCGTCCGACTGCCGCAACGTCATCCGTCCCGCCGTCGTCTTCGACATCGACGAGACGCTGCTGTCGAACTACATCGGCGTGCCCGGATCGGATCCGGAGAGCGGTTCGGTCGGGCAGTTCCCGGGCGCCCTCGGCGGGACCGGGACGCGGATGCCCGGCGTGTCCGACGCCTACGCGCTCGCCAAGCAGCGCGGCATGGCGGTCTTCCTGATCACCGCCCGGCCGTCGCTCGTGCCGGGGCTGCGCGAGACGACGATCCGCAACCTCCAGGCCGCCGGCTACAGCGGCTGGGACGGCCTGTCGCTGAAGGACGATCCGCTCGGCAGCTCCGCCACCTACAAGACGGCCGAGCGGGCGGCGATCGAGGCCCGCGGCTACACGATCGTCGCGAACGTCGGCGACCAGGAGAGCGATCTCTCCGGCGGCTACTCCGAGCGCCGGTTCAAGCTGCCGAACCCGTTCTACACGGGCTGAGCGGCACGGCCGGCGGGTCGGGCGCGACCGCGCCGGCGGCCCAGGCACGGCGGCACCGGCGGCCCGCGACCGGGTCCGCCCGTCAGACCCGGACGCCGAGTCCCGCGTAGACGTCGAGGCAGCGAGCCGCAGCGTCGTCCCAGGAGAAGCGGGCGGCATGGGCCGCGCCCGCGGTGACCAGGCGGCGGCGGAGCGCCGGGTCGTCGAGCAGGCGGCGCAGGGCCGCGGCCAGGGCGCGGACGTCGTCCGGCGGGACGCGGACGCCCGTGCCCTCCGGGACGACCTCGCGCAGGCCGCCCGTGGCCGCGGCGACGACGGCGCAGCCGCCGCGCATGGCCTCGAGCGCGACGAGGCCGAACGGCTCGTAGAGCGACGGGACGAGGCAGACGTCGGCCGCGCGGTACAGCGCCGGCAGCGTCGCGTCGTCGGTCCAGCCGAGGAAGCGGATCCGCTCGCCGAGCCCGATCGCCTCCGCCTGGGCGTGGAGCTCGGCCTCGTGCGGTCCGGAGCCCGCGACGACCAGGCGGGCCGGCGGCGCGGCCGGGGCGGTCGACCGCGCGACCCGGTCGAACGCCTCCAGGGCGACCTGGAAGCCCTTCTCGTAGACGAGGCGGCCGGCGAGCAGGACGAGCGCCTCGCCGCCGGGCGCGAGCGCGGCGCGCAGCGCGGCGACGCGGGCGTCGTCGACCGGGGCGACCGGATCGATGCCGTTGCGGACGACCACGACGTCGTCGGGATCGGTCGCGAAGACGTCGAGCACGTGCCGGCGCATGAACGCCGAGCAGACGAGGACGGCGTCGGCGCGGGCCATCATCGCGGCCTCCACGCCGTGGACGTGCGACTGCGGGTGCTTCTGGACCCAGCCCTGGTGGCGGCCGTGCTCGGTGGCGTGCACGGTCGTGACGTAGGGGACCCCCAGGGCGTCGGCCAGCGCCGCGGCGGGCGCGGCGACGAGCCAGTCGTGGCCGTGCACGACGTCCGGGCGCTGGACCTCGGCGGCGGCCGTGCCCGCGGCGAGCAGGTCGTCCCCGAGCTCATCGACCCAGGCGAGGAACGCGTCCAGGCCGGCGGGCGGGGAGCTGCGCTGCACGCGCTGGACGACGACGCCGTCGTCCTCGGTGTGCGCGGGGACGGCGTCGGCGCCGCGGGTCAGGACCCGCACGTCGGCGCCACGGCGGACCAGCCCGGCGGAGAGCCCGGCGACGTGGCGCGCGAGGCCGCCCTCGACGACGGGCGGGTACTCCCAGGAGAGCGTGAGGACCGAGGGCGCGCTCACCGGCCGTCGGGGTCCCGCTCGAGCAGCGCCAGGCCGGAGCCGTCGACGACGCCGGCCACGTCCGCGTCACCCGCGTCGAGGCGGACGGACCCCGGGCGCAGCACGTGGCGCCAGGTCCCGGCCAGCTCCTCCGGGACGACGAGCGGCGCGTCCGGACCGTCCGTCACCCGGACGACCACGAGGACGTCGGCGCCGCGCGCGAAGGCGCAGACGCCCGGGCCGGTTCGCAGGGGCGCGTAGGCACCGGACCCGAACGCGTCCGGGCGGCGGCCGCGGAGGGCCAGCGCACGGGACACGACCCGGAGCTTCGCCCGGTCGAAGGTCTCCCCCGCGCCGGCGCTCAGCGCGTCGCGGTCGTCGGCGGCGGATCGCTCGACGCTCGGCGGACCGTCCGCGGACGCGACGCCAGGTCGGTCCGGCTCGTCGCCGTCGACCGGGAGCCCGCCGGCGCCCGTCTCCGCCCCGACCTCCGCGAGCAACCGCGAACGGCGCTCCCAGTCGACCGGGCGGCGGTTGTCGGGGTCGACGAGGCTCAGGGTCTCGAGCTCGTCGCCCTGATAGACGTCGGGGACGCCCGGGACCGTGAGCTTCAGCAGCGTCTGGGCCAGCGACGAGCGGCGTCCGGCCGTCGCGACGCGGGCCGCGAGCGGGAGGAAGTCCGCGAGGAACGCCTCGTGCGTCAGCAGCGCCGTGGCGAACCCGATGACGGCGGCCTCGTGCTGCTCGTCCGGCTCCGCCCACGTCGTGTGGACCTTGGCCTCGCGCAGTGCCTTGGTCAGGAAGCCCTCGAGGCGCTCGGGCGTCAGCGGCCAGGCGCCGACGAGCGTCTGGTAGATCGTCAGCTCCTCGGCGCCGTCGGGGGCGCCGGCCGTCCGCAGGTCGGAGGTCAGCGCGTGCCACCGCCGCACGCCGGCGGCCCACTCGTCCGCGATCGACGCGAGCGCGCCGATGCGGGCGCGGACGTCGCCGGAGCGCTTCGTGTCGTGGGTCTGCGTCGACAGCAGGCCGTGCGGGGTCCGCTGCGCGCGGGCGGCGTTGCGGGCGTGGAACGCGTCGACCGACAGGGTGAAGCGGTCGGGCTCGTGGCCGACCTCGTTGAGCGCCAGCAGCCGGACGTAGCGGTAGAAGGCGGTGTCCTCGACGCCCTTGGCCGTGACCGGCGGCGAGGTCTGCTGGAACTTCGTGACGAACGCGTCGTGGCCGGGCTCCTCCAGGCGCAGGACGCGCTGGAGCTCCTCCGGCGCACCCGACGCGGCGATCGCCGCGCGATCGGCGGCGGACACGGACGACGGACCGGCCGCCGGGTCGGCGTAGGTGCGGTAGACCGGCAGGGTCGCCAGCGCGTCGGCGATCCCCGGCAGGTCGTGCAGGGTCTCCAGCCGACGGACCTCGCGGGCGAACGTCGTCGTCGCCTGGACCCTCTGGGTCTCCAGCGCGATCTCGGGGAACGTCCGGGACTCGCCCGTCAGCTCGACGAACAGCGCGGTCAGGACGTCCTCGCCGGCGGGGTCCACGAAGAGCGCGGTCGCGTCGCCGAGGAACTCGTACCCGACGGTCCCCTCGACGGGCCAGTCGGGCAGCTCCTCGACGGGGTGCTGGGCACTCAGGATCTTCTCGACCCAGACGTGGCGCACCCCCGCGTCGGCCAGGCGGCGCAGGTAGCCGGCCGGGTCGGCGAGGCCGTCGGGATGGTCGATCCGCAGGCCGTCGACGACGCCGTCGCGCACGAGCTCCAGGACCTTGTCGTGGGTGAGCGCGAAGACCTCCGGGTCCTCGACGCGGACGCCCGCGAGGTCGTCGATGTCGAAGAACCGGCGGTACCAGCCGTCCTGCGGGTCGTAGTCGAAGACGCGGGCGCGCTCGGTCTCGTCCGACCACCAGCGGTTCTCGTCGCCGACGCCCATGTGGTTGGGGACGACGTCCAGGACGATCCGCAGGCCCTCCGCGGCCAGGGCACGCAGGCCCTCCTCGCCGCCGAGCGCCGCGCTGACCGTCGTCGGGTCGACGACGTCGTAGCCGTGCGTGGATCCGCTGCGCGCCGTCAGGGACGGCGACAGGTACAGGTGCGAGATCCCGAGGTCGCGCAGATACGGGACGAGCGCCCGGACCGCCGCGAAGTCGAGGTCCGGACCGAGCTGCAGCCGGTAGGTGGCGCTCGGGACGCTCACGCGGTGCGCTTGAGGATCGTGATCGACCGGCTGCGGACGACGACCTCGCCACGCGGCTCGTGCGGCGTCTCGCCCGCGGTGGCGGTCGGCTCGAACGTGCAGAGCTCGAGCTCCCAGCCCTCGCCGTAGGCGGCGGACGGCAGCGTGAACGTCGCGTCCTCGTGGTGCGCGTTGATCAGCAGCACGAACGAGTCGTCCTGCAGCGGCTCGCCGCGCAGCGTGCGGTCCGCAATCGCCTCGCCGTTGAGGAAGACGCCGAGCACGTGGAACGACGGGTCGTCCCACTCGCGCTTGGTCATCCGGTGACCGTCGGGGCGGAACCACCAGACGTCGGGCAGGTTGTCGCCCTCGGGGTCGCGGCCGCGGAGGAACTCCTGGCGGCGGAACACCGGGTGGTCCTTGCGCAGCTGGATCAGCCGGCGCGTGAACTCGAGCTGCTCGACCTGCTTGACCTCCGGCGACCACGAGTACCAGGAGATCTCGTTGTCCTGGCACCACGCGTTGTTGCTGCCGTGCTGCGTGCGACCGATCTCGTCGCCGCCGAGCAGCATCGGCGTGCCCTGCGACAGGATCAGCGTCGTCAGCATGTTGCGCTGCTGGCGCCGGCGGAGCTTGTTGATCGCCGGGTCGTCGGACTCGCCCTCGACGCCGCAGTTCCAGGAGCGGTTGTCGTCGGTGCCGTCGCGGTTGCCCTCCTGGTTGGCCTCGTTGTGCTTCTCGTTGTAGGTGACGAGGTCGCGCAGCGTGAAGCCGTCGTGGGCGGTGATGAAGTTGATCGACGCGAACGGATCGCGGCCGTCGTCCTCGTAGAGGTCCGCGGAGCCCGAGAAGCGGTCGGCGAAGTCCGCCGCGCCGGCCTGGCCGCGCCAGAAGTCGCGGATCTGGTCGCGGTAGATGCCGTTCCACTCGCTCCAGAGGACCGGGAAGTTGCCCACCTGGTAGCCGCCGGGGCCGACGTCCCACGGCTCCGCGATGAGCTTGACCTGCGACAGGACCGGGTCCTGGTGGATCGTGTCGAAGAACGCCGAGAGGCGGTCGACGTCGTAGAGCTCGCGCGCCAGGGCCGAGGCGAGGTCGAAGCGGAAGCCGTCGACGTGGCACTCGATGACGAAGTACCGCAGCGAGTCCATGATCATCCGCAGCACGGCGGGCTGGCGGGCGTCGAGCGTGTTGCCCGTGCCCGTGTAGTCCATGTAGTGGTGCAGGTCGTCGGGGACGAGGCGGTAGTACGTCTTGTTGTCGACGCCCTTCATCGAGAGCATCGGCCCGAGGTGGTTGCCCTCGGCGGTGTGGTTGTAGACGACGTCGAGGATCACCTCGATGCCCGCCTTGTGCAGCGCCTTGACCATGCCCTTGAACTCGGCGACCTGCTCGCCCCGGGTGCCGCTGGCCGAGTACCCGGCGTGCGGCGCGAGGTAGCCGATCGACGCGTAGCCCCAGTAGTTGCTGAGGCCCATGTCGTGGAGGAACGACTCGTCCGCGATGTGGTGGACGGGCAGGAGCTCCACGGCCGTGACGCCGAGGTCCTTCAGGTACCCGAGCGCCGCGTCGGACGCCAGCCCGGCGTAGGTGCCGCGCAGGTCCTCGCGGACGTCCGGGTGGGACTTCGTGAAGCCCTTGACGTGCGTCTCGTAGATGACGGTCTCGTTCCACGGCCGCTCGGGCCGCACGTCGCCCTCCCAGTCGAACCACTCGTCGACGACGACGGACTTCGGGATCGCCGGGGCGGAGTCGTCGTCGTCGATCTCGAGGTCGGCGTCGTCGGGCGTGTCCGCGCCGCCGGGGACGTACGGCAGGGTGTTGGCGGCGTCCCAGTCCACGGCGCCCTCGATCGCCTTCGCGTACGGGTCGATCAGGAGCTTCGCCGGGTTGAAGCGGTGGCCGCTCTCCGGGTCGTACGGTCCGAAGACGCGGTAGCCGTAGCGGTCGCCGGGACGCGCGTCCGGGAGGAAGCAGTGCCACTGGTGCGCGGTGCGTTGCTCGACCGGGACGCGCGTCTCCGTGCCCTCGTCGTCGAAGAGGCAGAGCTCCACGCGCTCGGCGTTCATCGAGTAGAGGGAGAAGTTGACCCCGTCGCCGCTCCAGGTGGCTCCGAGCGGGAACGGTCGGCCGGGCCAGACGGTGACGCTCATCCGAGGAGTATCCCGGCGCGGGCGGCGATCAGAACGCCCCCCTCGGCGGGCCGGGCGCCCCCCGGGGTCGCCAGCACGACGTCGACGCCGTCCGCGGCGACCAGCGACGAGGCGTCCCCGAAGTTCGCGACGAGGACGTGCGATCCGCGCTCCACGCGGAGGATCCCGGCCTCCTCGTCGAACTCCACGAGGCCCGCGTCGCCGGTCGGCAGCGTCCGCCGGACCCGCAGCAGGTCGCGATACAGCTGCGCCAGCTCCGGGTCCTCCCGGCGCGTCAGCTTCGAGCGCTCGAAGGTCTCGGGGGCCTGCGGGTCGGGGACCTCCTCGCCGGCGAACGCCGCGAACGCGGCGAACTCCCGGCGGCGGCCTTCACGGGTGGCGACGGCGATCTCCTCGTCGATGTGGTCGGTGAAGAACAGGAACGGGGCGTCCTCGCCGTACTCCTCCCCCTGGAAGAGCATCGGCGTGAACGGCGAGAGCAGGTAGAGGAACGCCGCGAGCGGGCGGACCTCGCGCGGCAGGCGGTCGCCGACGGCGCGGTTGCCGACCTGGTCGTGGTTCATGCAGAAGACGACGAACTGCTCGACGGGCCGGTCGTCGTGGGGCGCACCGAAGCGCCGGCGGCGGGACGTCGAGTACGTGCCGTCGGGCAGAACCGGCCGGCGGAACGCCTTGGCGAGATCGGCGACCGCGCCGAACTCGGCGTAGTAGCCCTCCTTCTCCCCCGTCAGCAGCACGCGGACGGCGTGGTGGAAGTCGTCGGCCCAGACGCCGTCGCAGCCGAGCCCGCCCTCGGAGCGCGGGCGGATCACGCGCGGGTCGTTCAGGCCGCTCTCGGCGACCACCATCACCTCGCGACCCGGCGTGCCCGGGCCAGCGGGCTCCGGGGGCCGGCCGGCGGCGCGGGCGCGGGCGGCGATCTCGCCGACGATCGGCCGGGCCGAGTCGTCCGAGATCGCGTGGATCGCGTCCAGGCGCAGGCCGTCCAGGTGGAAGTCGCGGATCCAGCCCTCGGCGCTCTGCAGCACCCACTCGCGGACGGGGTCGCAGTCCTCGTCGTCGTAGTTGACGGCCTTGCCCCAGAAGGTGTCGTGCTTCTCCGTCAGGTACGGGCCGAACGCCTCGATCGCCTGGACCCCGGACGCGCCCAGGTGGTTGTAGACGACGTCCAGCAGCACGCCGAGGCCGGCGGCGTGCGCGGCGTCGACGAGGCGGGCGAGGCCCTCGGGCCCGCCGTAGCTGGACTGCGCGGCGGAGAGGAAGACGCCGTCGTAGCCCCAGCCACGGGCGCCGGGGAACTCGGCGACCGGCATCAGCTCGATCGCGGTGACGCCGAGCTCCGCCAGGCCGGGGAGATGCTCGATCGCGGCGTCGAACGTCCCCTCGGGCGTGAACGTGCCGACGTGCAGCTCGTAGAGGACCGAGGCGGAGCGGTCGACGCCGCGCCAGTCGTCGTCGGTCCACGTGAACGTGGCCGGGTCGACGACCCGCGAGGGGCCGCGCAGTCCCTCGGGCTGCCAGCGCGACGAGGGATCGGGCAGCGGGTCGCCGTCCAGGACGAAGCGATAGTCCGCGCCGTGAGCGGCCGCGACCGTCGCCTCGTGGACCCCGAAGCCCGCGTCCTGCATCGGGACGACGTCGCCGTCGAGCTCGAGCTCGACGCGCCCCGCCCGTGGCGCCCAGGCGCGGAAGACGGTGCGGCCGTCGCGCTGCGGGGTCGCGCCGTGCGGGCGCTCCCACGGATAGCCGCCGCCGGTGGAGGGGCCCGCCGCGGGCGCGCTCACGAGGCGTCGGCCTCGGGCACGAGCCAGAGCACGCCCAGGGGCGGCAGCGTCAGCTCGACGGAGCACGGCTGCCCGTGCCAGGGGACGTCGTCGGGCCGGACCTGCCCGCCGTTGCCGGTGCCCGACCCGCCGTAGATCGCGGCGTCGGTGTTCAGCGCCTCGCGCCAGCCGCCGCCCCGCGGCAGCCCGACGCGGTAGCCCTCGCGCGGCACCGGCGAGAGGTTCGCGACGCAGACGACGAGGTCGCGGGTCTCGAGCGTCGCCGGGTCGGCGGGGTCGTACGCGGCGCCGCGGGCGAACGCGACGACGTTGTGCTCGGCGTCGTTGGGCTCCAGCCACCAGAAGCCGGAGCCGTCGGTGTCGCGCTCCCACAGCGCCGGGTGCTCGCGCATCACGTGGTTGAGGTCGCGGACGACGGCCTGGACGCCGGAGTGCGTCGGAGCGGTGGCGTGGTCGTGCCGCTCGTCCAGCAGGTGCCAGTCGAGCGAGCGCTCGTGGCTCCACTCCTGCTCCTGCGCGAACTCCTGGCCCATGAAGAGCAGGTTCTTGCCGGGGTGCGCCCACATGTAGCCGTAGAGCGCCCGGAGGTTGGCGAGCTGCTGCCAGCGGTCGCCGGGCATCTTCTGAAGCAGGGAGCCCTTGCCGTGGACGACCTCGTCGTGGCTGAGCGGGAGGATGAAGTTCTCGGAGAACGCATAGTGCAGCGAGAACGTCAGGCCGTGGTGGTGGTAGCGGCGGTGCACGGGGTCCTGCTTGAAGTACTCCAGCGTGTCGTGCATCCAGCCCATGTTCCACTTGAAGCCGAAGCCCAGGCCACCGGCGTACGTCGGCCGCGAGACGCCCGGCCACGAGGTCGACTCCTCGGCCGCGGTGATCGTCCCGGGCTCCCGCGCGTAGACGACCTCGTTCATCTCCTTGAGGAACGCGACGGCCTCGAGGTCCTCGCGGCCCCCGTGCTCGTTGGGCACCCACTGGCCCTCCTCGCGGGAGTAGTCCAGGTAGAGCATCGACGCGACCGCGTCGACGCGCAGGCCGTCGACGTGGAACTCCTCGACCCAGAACTGCGCGGACGCCAGCAGGAAGTTGCGGACCTCGTTGCGGCCGAAGTTGAAGATCAGGGTGCCCCAGTCGGGGTGCGACCCGCGCCGGGGGTCGGCGTGCTCGTAGAGCGCCGTGCCGTCGAACTCGGCCAGCGCCCACGAGTCGCGCGGGAAGTGCGCCGGGACCCAGTCCAGCAGCACGCCGACGCCGCGCCCGTGCAGCAGGTCGACGAACGCGCGGAAGTCGTCCGGCGTGCCGTGCCGCGGCGTCGGGGCGAAGTACGAGGTCACCTGGTACCCCCACGACCCCGGGAACGGGTGGCCCATGACGGGCAGCAGCTCGACGTGCGTGAAGCCCATCTCGACCGCGTAGTCCGCGAGCTCGTCGGCCAGCTCCGCGTAGCTCAGGAGCTCGTCGCCGGCCTTGCGGCGCCAGGACGGCAGGTGGACCTCGTAGACCGACATCGGGCCGGCCAGGTGGTCGGTGCCGTTGCGGCGCTCCACCCAGGCGTCGTCGGTCCACGCGTGACGGGACTCGTGGACGACGGAGTCGGTGGCCGGCGGGACCTGCGTGGCGAACGCGAACGGGTCGGCGTTGAGCTTCAGCGTCCCGTCCTGCGTGCGGATCTCGTACTTGTAGGGCTGGCCGTCGCCGACGCCCGGGACGAAGAGCTCCCAGACGCCGGACGCGCCGAGCGTCCGCATCGGGTGCAGCCGGCCGTCCCAGCCGTCGAACTCGCCGACCACGGAGACCGACCGCGCGTTGGGCGCCCAGACGGCGAACGACGTGCCGCGCTCGCCGTCGAGCTCGCGGACGTGGGCGCCGAGGCGCTCCCAGAGCGCCTCGTGCCGGCCCTCGCCCATCAGGTGCAGGTCGAGGTCGCCGACGGTCGGCGCGTGCCGGTAGGGGTCCTCGATCGGGAACGTCCCGTGCTGGCCGTAGTCGACCTCGAAGCGATAGCGCAGCGGCAGCTCGGCGCCCGGGAGCTCCGCCGCGAAGAGGCCGGCGTCGTGGATCCGCTCCAGGGTCACGGGCTCGCCGCCCTCGGGGTGGACGACGACCTCGTAGGCGTCGGGCCGCCAGGCGCGGACGACGACGCCGCCGGGCGCGGGGTGCGCGCCGAGCAGGCGGTGCGGGTCGGCGAGGTCGCGGGCGATCAGCGCGTCGACGTCGCGGCGGAGCGCCTCGGCGTCGGGGGCCGGCAGGCCATGGTCCTTGCGGCTCATGCGATGGGCTCCTCGAGCAGACGGGCGATGGCGGCGGCCGGGATCGGGACCCAGTCGGGACGGTGGTCGAGCTCGTAGCGCAGCTCGTAGACGGCCTTCTCGAGCTCCAACACCGAGAGCAGCGTGCGCGTCGCCGTCGCCGTGGGCGGCATCAGCGACGGCTCGATCTCGGCGAGGTAGTCGTCGAGGAAGGCGGCGCGGGCGCGCTCCTCCCAGTCCGCGGGCGGCTCGAAGCCGCGCTGCAGACGACAGGCGGAGACCGCGTAGGCGAGCGAGCGCAGCAGCCCGGCGACGTCGCGCAGGGGCGAGCGCTTGCGCCTGCGGTCCAGCAGTGCGCGGGCGGGCTCGCCCTCGAAGTCGAGGATGATCCACGAAGGGCCGGCGTCGCCGTCGGCGACGCGCAGGGTCTGCCCGAGGTGGAAGTCGCCGTGGTGGCGGATCAGCCGTCCGGCGCCGCCGATGCTCGACACGAGGCGCAGCCGGTCGCGGGCCTCCTCGCCGCGGCCCACGATGTCGGCGAGCCGCTCGTCGTCCTCCGGCAGGTCGACGAACAGCCGCTCGATCTGCTCGTCGATCGTGGCGGTCATGATCGCCAGCGCCTCGTCCGTCGGCTCCTCCGGCGCGAACGCCGGGTCGTTGAGGTCCGACGCCAGCACGTTGTGCATCCGGGCGACGACGACGCCGAGCGCCGCGAGCTGCGGCAGCAGGCCGTCGGGGTCCTCGGCGAGCTGGTCCAGGACGAGCTCCCACCCGTCGCGGCCGCCCTCGACGAAGCGCTGGACGACGCCGAACGTCGCCTCCATGACCTCGCCGGAATAGGCGTACCAGCCGCCGAGCTCCGCGATGTGCGGGAAGCTCCGGGCGGAGAGGAAGCGCGTCATCTCGAGCTCGGGGTTCTCCCCCGGCTCCAGGCGGCGGAAGGCCTTCATCACGAGCGCGTCGTCGATCACGACCGACGAGTTGGACTGCTCGGCGCCCATCGCGCGGACGACCGGCTGCTCGGCCGGCGGCAGCACCGCGTCGACCCAGTGGAACTCGATGCGCGGGTCCTCGCCGGCGACGACGCGGTCGCGCAGCATCCCGGCGATCAGGGCCGCGGCCTCGGGGTCCGAGAGCGCATCGTAGACGGTCCCGCCGTCGAGCTCCTCGAGCACCGCGACGGACCACCGCTCCGACGAGGGCCGGACGGCCAGCGGCAGCTGGTAGAGCTCGTGCGTGCCGCCCGGGAAGCGCGCCTCGACGACCGCGACGGCGAGGCCGAGCGCGGGGTCGTCGCGCAGGACGACGACGTCGAGGACGTGGACCTGGGCCAACTCGCGCGACTTCGCGCCGAACCAGCGCTGGCCGGTGAGCCACTCGGCGAGAGTGGCCTCGTCGAGGCCCGACAGATCAAGCGACATCCGGGACCTCCTGGTCGGCGCCGGCCTCGAGCGGTTCGAGCAGCGGGCCCGCGTCGGTGTCCCGGAGCAGGAACCAGAAGAAGCCGCGCGGCGCGAGCGTCAGCAGGTACGGCAGCTCGCCGATCCGCGGGAACAGCGTCCGACCGAACATCTCCTCCGGACAGCGGCCCTCGAACGCCGAGAGGTCGAGCTCGACCGCCTGGGCGCTGCGGGCCATGTTGTGGACGCAGAGGACGACGTCGTCCTCGTAGCGGCGGACGTGCGCGAAGACCTTCGAGTTCGACGGCGACAGCGGCTCGTAGGTGCCGACGCCGAAGACCGGGTGCTCCTTGCGCAGCTGGATGAAGCGCTTCATCCAGCGCAGCAGCGACGTCGGGGTCCGCAGCTGGGCCTCGACGTTGACCGCCTGGTAGCTGTAGACCGGGTCCATCAGCGGCGGCGCGTAGAGCTGCGCGAAGTCGGCCTTCGAGAAGCCGCCGTTGCGGTCGCCGGTCCACTGCATCGGCGTGCGGACGCCGTCGCGGTCGCCGAGGTAGACGTTGTCGCCCATCCCGATCTCGTCGCCGTAGTAGAGGACCGGCGAGCCCGGGAGCGAGAACATGATCGCGTTCATCAGCTCGATCTCGTCGCGGCCGTTGTCGAGCAGCGGGGCGAGGCGCCGGCGGATGCCGACGTTGAGCTTCATCCGCGGGTCCTTCGCGTACTCCCCGTACATGTAGTCCCGCTCCTCGTCCGTGACCATCTCGAGCGTCAGCTCGTCGTGGTTGCGGAGGAAGATGCCCCACTGGCAGTTCTCGGGGATGTCGGGCGTCTGCTCGAGGATCTCGTACATCGGCGTCGCGTCCTCGCGGCGCAGCGACATGAACATGCGCGGCATCACGGGGAAGTGGAACGCCATGTGGCACTCGTCGCCGTCGCCGAAGTACTCGACGACGTCGGCCGGCCACTGGTTGGCCTCGGCCAGCAGCACGCGGTCCTGGTAGCCCTCGTCGACCTCGCGGCGGACGCGCTTGAGGAACTCGTGGGTCTCGGGCAGGTTCTCGCCGTTGGTGCCGGGGCGCTCGAAGAGGTACGGCACGGCGTCGAGGCGGAAGCCGTCGAGCCCGAGGTCGAGCCAGAAGCGCAGCGCCTGCAGCATCGCCTCCTGGACGGCCGGGTTGTCGTAGTTGAGGTCCGGCTGGTGGGCGAAGAAGCGGTGCCAGTAGTACTGCCCGGCGACGGGGTCCCACGTCCAGTTCGACGGCTCGGTGTCGATGAAGATGATCCGGGCCTCGTGGTAGAGCTGGTCGTCGTCGTTCCAGACGTACCAGTCGCGCTCCGGGGAGCCCTTCGGGGCCTTGCGCGCCCGCTGGAACCACTCGTGGTCGGACGAGGTGTGGTTCATCACCAGGTCCGCGATGATCCGGATGCCGCGCTCGTGGGCGGCGTCGATCAGCGCCCGGATGTCGTCGATCGTGCCGTAGTCCTCGTGGACCGCGTAGAAGTCGGCGATGTCGTAGCCGCCGTCCTTCAGCGGCGAGGCGTACATCGGCAGCAGCCAGATGCAGTCGACGCCGAGCCACTGCAGGTAGTCGAGCTTCTCGGTCAGCCCGCGGATGTCGCCGGAGCCGTCGTTGTTGCCGTCGAAGAAGCCGCGCAGGTGGATCTCGTAGAAGACGGCGGTCTTGAACCACAGCGGGTCGCTCTCGAACCACGAGTTCGGGTGGTTCGGCGCGGCGACCTCGCGGCCGCCGCCGGACGGGTCGGCGGATCCGGGGGTCGGCAGCGTCGTCGTGTCGCCGCCGGTGGTCGCGTCGCCGTCGCGGGGCTCGGGCAGGCTCGTGGCGTCCGGGCCGCCGGGGGTCGGGAGGTCGCCGCTCATCGGGTGTCCACCCGCAGCACGTGGGCGGCGCGCTCGCCGGGCACCAGTCGCACGTAGTTGCCGCCCTGGTGCCAGTCGAAGCGCTCGACGCTCAGGAGGTCGGTGACGGTGTAGGACCCGGGCAGGCCGAGGTCGTGCGGGATCTCCACGAGGCCCTCCTGGGCGTTGTGCGGGTCGACGTTGACGACGGTGATGACGACGTTGTCCTCTCGGCGCTTGACGTAGGCGACGAGCGCCTCGTTGCGGGTGTCCAGGAACCGCAGGTCCCCGAGGTGCTGCAGCGCGGGGTTGTCGCGGCGCGCGCGGTTCAGCGTCCCGATCAGCGGGAGCAGCGGGCCGTCGAGCGCGCGGTCGTGGGCCTCGTACTTCTCGGAGTCGAGGTACTCCTCGCTGCGCGGCTTCACCGGCGTGTGCTCGAAGTTCTCGAAGCCCGAGTAGACGCCCCAGCTGGGCGACAGCGTGGCGGCGAGCACCGCGCGCGGCGCGAAGGCGTTCGGCCCGCCGTGCTGCAGATACTCGCTGAGGATGTCCGGCGTGTTGACGAACGCGTTGGGACGGAAGTACTCCTCCTCGCCTGAGTGCGCGAGCTCGGTGAAGTACTCGCGCAGCTCCCAGGACGCGTTCTTCCACGTGAAGTACGTGTAGGACTGCTGGTAGCCCGACTGCGCGAGCGCCTGCATGACGCGGCGGCGCGTGAAGGCCTCGGCGAGGAAGACGACATCCGGGTCCGTCCGGCGGACCTCGTCCAGCAGCCAGGTCCAGAACGGGATCGGCTTCGTGTGCGGGTTGTCGACGCGGAAGACCTTGACGCCGTGGCCGATCCAGAAGCGGACGACGTCCAGCAGCGCCTGCCAGAGGCCCTGCCAGTCGTCGCAGGCGAAGTCGACGTTGTAGATGTCCTGGTACTTCTTCGGCGGGTTCTCCGCGTACTTCAGGGTGCCGTCGGGCCGGCGGTTGAACCACTCGGGGTGCTCGGTCAGCCACGGGTGGTCGGCGGAGCACTGGATCGCGAAGTCCAGCGCCAGCTCCATCCCGTGCTCGTGCAGCACCGAGACGAGGTGGTCGACGTCGTCGATGGTGCCGAGCTCGGGGTGCACGGCCGTGTGGCCGCCGGAGGCGTCGCCGATCGCGTACGGGCTGCCGGGGTCGTCGGGGCCGGCGACGAGCGTGTTGTTGCGGCCCTTGCGGTTCTTCAGGCCGATCGGGTGGATCGGCGGGAGGTAGAGCACGTCGAAGCCGAGCTCCGCGAGCCGCGGGACCTGCTCGGCGGTGCCCCGCAGGCCGCCCCACGACCGCGGGAAGAGCTCGTACCAGGAGCCGAAGCGGGCGAGGACCGGGTCGACCTGGATGCGGCGGGTGGGACCCGTGGCCTGCTCGGCGCGGTCGGGGTGCGCGGCGAGGATCGCGGCGAGGTCGGGGTCCAGCGCGACCTCCGCCCGGGCGCCGGGGCGGCCGAGCGCGGCGACGGTCTCCTCGATCCGGCGGCGGGCGCCGCTCTCGGCCAGTGCGGCGGCGTCCTGCAGGATCAGGACGCCCTCGGAGAGCTCGCCGGACAGGTCGTCCTGCCCGGCGGCGTGCTTGCGCTCGATCTCGTGGCGCCACGTCGCGAAGCGGTCGACCCAGGCCAGGACGTGCCACTCCCAGATCCCCAGGGTGTCGTCGAGCGCGAGCTCGCCCTCCCAGCGGACGCCCTGCTCGTGGGCGTCGACGGCGCGCAGCGGCGACTCGCGCCACGGGCCTTCGCCCTCGGGGCGATAGCGCGCCACGGCGCGCAGGGCGTCGTGGCCGTCGCGGAAGACGTCCGCGAAGACGTCGACCGTGTCACCGGCCGTCCGCTTGACGGGATACGCACCCGCATCGACGGCCGGACCCGGACGTTCGATGCGAATGCGGGGTGGCGGGGATTGCGAGGATGTGGCACCGGGCACGTGTTCGGACCACTATCCAGCAGCAGCCGACAGGAAACGTTAAACGGATGGCCATACCGCGATCGAGCGGCATCCAGCTGCACCTCACCTCTCTCCCGGGCGGCCGTCTGGGCTCGGAGGCCCACGCGTTCGTGGACTGGTTGCAGGCCGCCGGGCAGTCGTGGTGGCAGACGCTGCCGCTCGGCCCGCCCGACGAGTACCGCTCGCCGTACAAGTCGGCGTCGGCGTTCGCGGCGTGGAGCGGGTTCCTCGCGGAGCCCGACGCGCCGGTGAGCGCCGACGAGGAAGCCGGGTTCCGCGCCCGCCACGGGTTCTGGGTCACCGACTGGGAGGCGTTCGCCGGCGACGGCGCGGTCGCCGACCAGGTCCGGTTCGAGCGCGAGTGGTCCGCCCTGCGCGCCTACGCGGCGGAGCGCGGCGTGCGGATGATCGGCGACGTGCCGATCTACGTCGCGCCCGACGGCGCCGACCACCGGGCGCACCCGGAGCTCTTCCGCGAGGGCGTCGTGTCCGGCGCCCCGCCGGACGCGTACTCCGACAAGGGCCAGTTCTGGGCCAACCCGGTCTACGACTGGCCGGCGCTGCAGCGCCGCGGCTACCGCTGGTGGACCGAGCGCTTCCGCCGGACGTTCGACCTCTTCGACCTCGCGCGGATCGACCACTTCCGCGGCTTCGTGTCCTACTGGGCAGTGCCCGAGGACGCGCCCGACGCGTCGTACGGCCGCTGGGCGCGCGGGCCGGGCCGCGCGGTCTTCGACGCCGCGGCGAAGGAGCTGCGGCCGGACGCGGAGGCCGCCCCGGGTGACGCCGGCCCAGCCGCGACCAGCGGCGACCGCGCCGCCGGCGGGCGCCCGTCCCCCCTCCCCCTGATCGCCGAGGACCTCGGTGTCATCACCCCCGCGGTCGAGCGCCTGCGCGACGGCCTGGGTCTGCCCGGGATGGTCGTCCTGCAGTTCGCGTTCGACCCGGACGACCCGCACGGCCCCCACCGCCCCGAGAACCACCGCGAGGACCAGGTGCTCTACACCGGCACGCACGACAACGACACGCTGCGCGGCTGGTGGGAGTCGATCCCCGACGCCCGCCGCGCCGAGACCGAGGCCGCGATCGACGCCGCCGGGGTCCGCGAGGACGAGCCGTGGTGGTCGCTGATCGCCCTGGCACAGTCGTCGAGGGCGTCGCTCTGCATGCTCCAGGTCCAGGACCTCCTGGGCCTGGACGGCGCGTTCCGGATGAACGTCCCGGGCGAGCAGGGCGGGTCCTGGGGCTACGCGCTGGAGCCCGGGCAGCTGACGGCCGAGCACGCCGCGCGGCTGAAGGCCCTGACGGTCGGGGCCGGACGATGAGCCCGTTCTCGCAGGTGCCGGGCGAGGCCCCGGACGTCGTCCCGCCGGAGGGCGCCGCGATCCGCCGTGGGGTCGTCGCGCTGGGCGACTCGATCACCGTCGGCGCCGGCGAGCCGCTGATGGGCGTCGCGATGCAGTCGTGGGCGTCCTGGGTCGCCGAGGCGTTCGACGTCCCGGTCCACAAGCTCGCCCGCGACGGCGCGCTGGCGGGCGAGATCCTCCGCGACCTCGCCCCGCGGATGCGCGGCCGCTACGACGTGGCGCTCGTCTACGCCGGCGTCAACGACGTCCGCGGCGACCCGTGGGACGCCGACGACTACCGCCTGACGATGGACGCCCTGGTCGGCGCCGCGACGACGCACGCCGACCGCGTGGTCGTCGCCACCCTGCCGGACGACCTCGGGCGCCCGTCGTGCGCCCCGAAGCCGTCCCGCGCGTCGGCGGTCGTCCGCGAGGTCGCGGCCGTCCACGGCGCGCTGGTGCTGAACCTCGAGGACCTGGGCGGCCGCCGCCTGGTCCTCCCCGACGTCGTTCACCCGACCGCGCCGGGCCAGGTCGAGATGGCCGCGCGCGCCGTCGAGCTGCTGGAGGCCGACGGCCTGCTCGGGCCGGACGGCGCGGCCCCGGCGAACCCGTGGCTGCTCGCCGACCCGTACCTGTCGATCCGTGCCCGCCTGGCCGCCGAGCGCCGCTGGGCGCGCGGGTTCGGGCGCGACGTGCGGCGGCGGGCCGTCGAGGCGGCGGCGCGGCGGGTGGGCCGCTGACCGCGGCGCAGACCGGACCCACCGCACCTCGGGTCGTCGCGACGCCGACGACCGGTGGACCGCGGCTCAGCCGCGCGTCGGCGTGTGCCGGTGGTGGAGCATCAGGTCGTTGCCGTCGGGGTCGGTGAAGAGCGCCATGTGGCAGACGCCGGTGTCGAAGACGTCGCCGTGGAACGTCACACCACGGGCCTCCAGGGCCGCCTTCGCCGCCGGCACGTCGTCGACGTGGAGCGCGAGGTGCGCGTTCTTCTGGGGGGCGAACGGCCGGCCCTGCCGCTCGGGCTCCCAGATCCCGACGCACGTGCCCCCGATCCAGAACTCGAACTCGGCGTGGTCGTCGGGCCGGAGGCCGAGCGTCTCGCCGTAGAAGCGGCGGGCGCGCTCGGCGTCCTGCGTCGGGATGCCGACGAAGTCCAGGCCGGTGATGGCCGGCGGGGTGGGTGTTGCGGGGGACGAGCTCATGGAGCGATCCTCCCCCGCATCGCGGACAGCGCGGGTCCGCATTCGCGGGCGGCCCGCGGCCGCGCCGTCATCCGGCCGGCGGGACGCCCCGCCGCCTCGGGCCGGGGCGCTACTGCAGGCGGCTGCGGACCGCGGCCAGCGCCTCGGCGGTCGTCGCCTTGCCGCCCAGGTCGCCGGTGCGCAGGCCGTCGCCCAGGGCGCCGTCGACGGCGGACTCCAGGGCGGTGGCCTCGGCCTCGAGGCCGAAGTCGTACCGGAGCATCATCGCGGCGGAGAGGAACATCGCCAGCGGGTTGGCGATCCCCTTCCCGGCGATGTCGGGGGCGGAGCCGTGGACGGGCTCGAACATGCCGGGCTGCGACGGGTCGCCGATCGAGGCGGACGGCAGCATGCCGAGCGAGCCGGAGAGCATCGCGGCGGCGTCGGAGAGGATGTCGCCGAAGAGGTTCTCGGTGACGATCACGTCGAACTGCGTCGGGCGGGCGATGAGCTCCATCGCGCAGGAGTCGACGAGCTGGTCGCGCAGCTCGACGTCCGCGTACTCCTCGGCGTGGATGCGGTGGACGACCTCGCGCCACTGGCGGGACGTCTCCATGACGTTGGCCTTGTCGACCGAGTGCACGAGGTTGCGGCGCTTGCGGGCCGTCTCGAACGCGGAGCGGGCGATGCGCTCGACCTCGAGGACGGTGTAGTGGCAGAGGTCCGACGCGTCGGTCGCGGTGCGGGTCTTCTCGCCGAAGTAGATGCCGCCGGTCAGCTCGCGGACGACCAGCAGGTCGGTGCCGTCCAGCACCTCGCGCTTGAGCGCCGAGGCGTCGTACAGCGCCGGGACCGGGCGGACCGGGCGCAGGTTGGAGAACAGGCCCAGCTCCTTGCGCAGGCCGAGCAGGCCCTGCTCCGGGCGCGGCGCGTTCGGGTCGGTCGTGTCCCACTTCGGGCCGCCGACCGCGGCGAGCAGCACGGACTCCGACGCCTTGCAGGCCGCCGTCGTCTCGTCGGTCAGCGCCGTGCCGTGCGCGTCGATCGAGGCGCCGCCGAACGGGTGCTCGGTGAACGTGAAGTCCCCGAGCTCGTTCAGGATCTCGAGGGTCGGCGCGGTGATCTCCGGGCCGATCCCGTCACCGGGCAGGACTGCGATCGCGTGCGACATGGCCTCCGAGGATATTCGGCGACCCTCCTCCCCCGCCGTGCGCCCCGCGGAAGCACGTACGGACGTCCGGAATCCGGGACGCCGCGAGCGCCCGCGTGCGCGGCGCGGCGCGGATGGATCGGGCCGCCGCGGGAGCGCCGGCGAGACCCACCGCGTCGCGCGTCCGGGCGCCGTCAGGCCGGCGGTGCGCCGGGCGCCAACAGGCCCAGCCGTGAGCGCAGCGTGCCGCCGTACGCCGGCTTCCCGTCCCCCGGGACCGGCGCCAGCAGCCCGCGCCGCCGCAGCTCCGGCAGCAGCAGCCCCGCGGTCGCGTCCAGGGCCTCGGGGAGCACCGGGAAGACGACGTTGAAGCCGTCGGCGGCGCCTCCGCGGAACCAGGTCTCGACGTGGTCGGCCACCGTCGCGACGTCGCCGACGATCGACCGGTGGTCGTCGCCGATCCGGCGGGCCAGCTGCCGAATCGTCAGGCCGTCGCGGCGGGCCGCGTCGTAGATCTGGCGGTGGTGGGTCAGCGAGCCGCTGCCGGCGGGGAGGTCGGGCAGGGGACCGTCCAGCGGGTGGGCGGTCAGGTCGTGGCCGCCGAGCCGGTAGGCGAGGTCCGCGAGCGCGACCTGCGGCGGCATCAGCGCGGTCAGCCGCTCGTGGCGGCCGCGCGCCTCCTCCGCCGTGGCCGCGACGACGGCCGACAGGGCGGGCAGGACGATCAGCCCGTCCGGGTCGCGGCCGTGCGCGGCCGCGCGGCCCTTGAGATCGGCGTAGAGCTCCTGCGCGGCGCCGAGCTCGGTCTCCCCCGCGAAGACGACGTCGGCGGTCCGGGCGGCCAGATCGCGACCGGCGTCGGAGGACCCGGCCTGCACGAGCACCGGGCGGCCCTGTGGCGGTCGGGGTACCTCCGGCACGGTGTCGACGCGGAGGTGCTCGCCGTGGTGGCGGACGCGCCCCGCCGGCCGGTCCGCCGTCGCCCCCGCGTCCCACAGCGCGCGGACGACGTCGACCGCCTCCTCGGCGCGGGCGTAGCGGCCGGCGTGGTCCGGGTGCGCGTCGAGGCCGTGGTTGAGCGCCTCGGCGTCGCTCAGCGACGTCACGACGTTCCACCCCGCGCGGCCGTGGGAGAGGTGGTCGAGCGTCGCGAACCAGCGGGCCAGGTCGACCGGGTCGTGGTAGGTCGTCGACGCGGTGGCGATCAGGCCGATCCGCTCGGTCCGGGCGGCCAGGGCGCTCAGGAGCGCGAGGGGCTCGAGCGCATCGTTGACGACGGAGACCCGGGAGAGCACGTCGGGACTCTCGAGCGGGACGGCGACGAGGTCCGCGAGGAAGATCGCGTCGAAGCCGGCGCGCTCCGCCCTCCGTGCGAGGTCGGTGAAGGCGCCGAGGGAGACGCCGGCGTCGGGCCGGGCGCCAGGGTGCCGCCAGGCGGCGAGGTACTCGCCGGGCGGCTTGAGGAACGCGTTGAGCACCAGCCGGCGCGGGGCGCTCATCGCGCGTCCTCGGCGGTCGTCGACGGCGCCGGGCGTCGCGGGACGACGGGGCGCTCGACGTCGGGGGCGGGGCGCCGGGCCCGGGCGGGCGGCCGCGGCAGCCCGAGCCGTTGCCGGAGGGTCGTCGCCCGGGACTCCGCGGCGCCGGGCCACGAGGCCGCCGCGACGACTGCGGCGTCCAGGCCCTCGGGATCGCGGACCAGGAGCAGCACGCCGTCCGCGCCCGCCTCGGCGAGCGCTCGCCGGAACGCTGCCGGCGACGGCGGCGGAGATCCGGCCCCGACGGCGACGGGCACCCACCGCCGGGGCAGGCGCGGGGTCGGTGACGGCGCCGCCCCACGACGCCCTGCTGCATCGGCCCCGTCCCCGGCCGACCGATCCCCCGGGAGCTCGCGGCCCACGACGACGTCGACGCCGGCAAGGTCCTCAGGGACGGAGCCGTCCACGACCAGCGGCGGATGCCCCTGCGGCGGGCGGGAGACGTTCAGCGGCCCGCGCACCGTGAAGTCCGGCCCGCGGTGGTGCGGGGTCCGCAGTCCCTCCGGGCGGTAGTACCGGGCGGTCTCGCGGTCGCGCACCATCGCCCCGTCGTCGAAGCTGTCCCACAGCGCCGTCACGACGTCCACGAGCTCGCGGCGTCGGCCCGCGGTGCCCCCGCGGAGCCGCCAGGCGGCCCGGCCGCCGGAGAGGTGGTCGAGCGCCGCCAGGCGGCGGGCGACGGTGAACGGCGCGTCGCGGCCGGCGTCCACGGGGACGACGAGGCCGATCCGGGCGGTCGCCGCGGCCACGGTGGCCGACAGGAGTGCGGGGTCCAGCGCCGGGGTGGTGTCGTCCTCGCCGGGGGCCGCCCACAGAAGCGCGTCGACGCCGGCCGCGTCGAGCCGGGCCGCCGCCTCGAGCAGCCGGTCGGCGCCGCGGCTGGCGTCGACCGCGCGTCCTCCCAGCCGCACGGCCAGTGCCGGCGGATGCGCGTCGGCGCCGACCTGGGGCCGCTCAGCGTCCATGGTGGCCTCCGGCCCCGCGCCTGCGGCCCGACCACGTGCTCGAGCCCGGGCGGCCGACGGCCCCTGCCCTGCCGCGCGACGACGGGCACGTCGGAGGGCGGACGGGACCGTGGGCGTGGGTGGAGGGATCGAGGCGGAGCATGTCGTGGCGACCCTGGCGGCCCATCCGGCAAGAATCTATATCGGAGATCAGTTCTTTCGACGATGGGCGGGCCCCGACACGATCGCCCCCGCCCGGCCCGGGACGGCCGCCGTCGCCGCGGTGACGCTCCCGGCGCCCCTCAGCTCGCCCGCAGCGCCCCGAGCGCGTCCTCGGTGCGATCCCGCTGGTACCGGGCGGCCTCGCGGCGCTCCTCCGGCGCCCACTCGCAGAGGTCGTCGAGCATCACGCGCAGGTGGCGGCGGACCTGGGCGTGGCGGGCGCCGAAGTCCGCGAGCTCCTCGCACGAGAGCCGCAGGTAGTGGCCCCACGTCGGGGCCGGCATCGTCACGCGCACGTGGCCGCGGGCGTCCCGCACGCGCAGCTCGCCGAGCTGCCGCCACGCCAGCCGGCGCAGCAGGTCGTGCATCTGGTCGATCGCCTGAACCGCCGTCGTCGGGTCGTTGACGCCCGGCGCCAGCCCCTTGAGGCCGATGTCGACGAGGACCCGGAACGCGTGGCGCGGGTCCGCCGACAGCGTCGGCTCGCTCGCGAACGCCAGCGCCGCGCGCAGGTCGTCCTCGTGGTCGGCGACGGGGACGCCGTCGATGCGCAGGAGCGCCGAGTGCACGGGCACGAAGCGTCCGACCGGCACCTGCAGGTCGATGCGCGTCCCGGCCCTCGTGGCGACGCGCGAGAGCCGGATCAGGTCGGCGGCGACCAGGACGCCCGGACGGCCCTCGTGGTGCAGCGTCGTCGGGCCGTCGCCGAGGAACCGGCGCGTCGGCGGGGCGTCGCGGTCGCCGTCCCAGTACTCGGGCTCGGCTGCCTCGTGGACCTCGATCACCGTGTCCGACGGCGCGGTCAGCGGGGCCTCGGGCGAGGCCGCCGCCAGCGGTGCGTCCCCCTCCACGCCGAACGCGACGGGGTGGACGACGTCGAGCTCCTTGCGAGCCTTGTCCCCGACCGTCGCCACCGCGTTGCCGGCGCGCAGCGTGTTGGAGATCCGGTCGAGCATCACGACGAACATCACCGCCGCGAGGATCGACCAGATGGTCGCGACGATCCCGAAGACGTCGTCGGTGCTGTTGCGGCCTGGGTGGACCATGAGCGCGCCGATCGTCGCGTAGGTGAACGCGCCGAACGACAGCCCGAGCGCCCGCTTGACCATCCGGTCGCGGCGCAGGATGCCGACGAGGCGCGGCGAGAGCGCGATCGACGCGAACTCGACCGTGATGAACGCGATCGTGATGACGAAGCCCGCCAGCGCGAGCATCCCCGACGCGATCGACGTCAGCAGCGTGGCGTCGACCTCCGGCGCGGAGATGATGTCGATCGCCGGGACGAGCTCCGTCAGGCCGACGAGGACGAGGGCCAGGCAGACGTAGAACGCCGGGATCAGCCAGAGGCTCTCGCCGGCCAGGTGGCGCAGCCGGAAGCGGGTGATCGAGCGGACGCCGGAGCGACGGGAGCGAGCGCGCATGCGCCAGATGAGTACCCTTGCGCCACGCTCTGCACGTCCGGCGTGCCCGACCTCACTCAGCCGCGCAGCCGCGCGGCGATGTCCTCGGGCGACTCCGGGATCGCCTCGCCCGGGACCGCCACGGGCGCCGGGGCGCCCTCCTCGCCGCGGGTCGCGCTCATGTTCAGCCGGACGTAGTCCAGCGTCACGACGCCGTCGACCTCGAGCTCCTCGCGGACCGCCTCGACGAAGTCGTCGTGGGCCTCCTCGGGGAGCCGCTCCAGGTAGCTGCCCAGGACGACGGTGCGCAGGAAGGCGTGGGCGTCGTCGAGGACGACGGGCCGCGGCTCCAGCCAGCAGCGGACGTCGACGAAGCCCGCGGCGCGCAGGCGCTCCTCGGTCTCCCCCGGCTCCGCGAAGTTCCAGTCGTCGACCCAGCCGAGGAACGCGTCGTCCCACGGCGCGCGCTCGCGGAGCCGGCCGATCGCCGCGGCGACCGACGCGATGTTGCCCGCCCCGCCGCACTGGGCCTCCAGCCGGCCGCCGGCGACCAGCGCGTCGGCGAGGCGCGAGAACAGCACGCCGTGATCGGCGATCCAGTGGAACGTGGCCGTCGAGACGATCACGTCGACCGGCGCCGCGAGGACCAGGGCGGTGAGGTCCTGGACCTGCAGCTCGACCGACCGCGGCAGGACACGTCCGGCCTGGGCGATCATCGACGGCGAGCCGTCGACGCCGATCACGCGGCCGCGCGGGACGAGCTTCAGCAGCTCGGCCGTAACGCGCCCGGTGCCGCAGCCGGCGTCCAGCGCGGTCTCGTCGCCGCGCAGGTCCAGGCGGCCCAGCACGTCGCCGCCCCACGCCCGGTGGGGCGTGGAGACGCGGTCGTACGTGCGGGCCTCCCAGTCGCGGGGGCCGTCGGTGTCGCTCATCGCGCACCCCCGGCGCCCCGGGCGGGGCGCCGGTCGCAGCTCGTGCTCATCGGCGCCGTCCCCGTCCGCTCAGGCGACGGGCGTCGTCTGGATCGTCCTGCCGTCGGGCCCCTGCGGGGGCAGCGACAGCGAGCTCGGGCCCGGGAACGGGGAGGCGGCGCGCGCCTCCTCGTAGCGCGTGATCGCCCCCTCGTCGTTCAGCGTCAGGCCGATGTCGTCCAGCCCGTTCAGGAGGCGGTGCTTCGTCTCGGGGTTGATGTCGAACGAGAAGGTCTCGCCGCCGGCGACGACCGTCTGCGACTCGAGCTCGATCCGGGCCGTGCCGGCGGCGGCGATCTTGCGCACCTGCTCCTCGGGCAGCTCGATCGGCAGCAGGCCGACCTTCGTGCAGTTCGACGCGAAGATGTCGGCCAGCGACGTCGCGATGATCGCGCGGAAGCCCGCGTCCTCCAGCGCCCACGGCGCGTGCTCGCGGCTGGAGCCCGAGCCGAAGTTCGCGCCCGACGTCAGGATCGGGTTGCCGATCTCGACGTCGAAGCTCGCCGACTCCTTGGCGTCGTGGAAGAGGAACTCGCCGAAGCCGGTCCGCTCGACGCGCTTCATGAAGCGCGCGGGGATGATCTGGTCGGTGTCGACGTCGTCGCGCGGCAGGTCGGAGACCTTGCCCTCGATGATGCTGATGGGATCCATGGGAGGGGTCCTTTGCTCTCGAAGTCCGGTCCGTGCCTAGGCGGCGACGGGCTCGCGGTCGCCCGCGGGGTCGAAGGTGCGCACGTCGACGAAGTGGCCGGCGATCGCGGCGGCGGCGGCCATCTGCGGGGACACGAGGTGCGTGCGCCCGCCCTTGCCCTGGCGGCCCTGGAAGTTGCGGTTGGACGTCGAGGCGCAGCGCTCGCCGGGCGAGAGGACGTCGGGGTTCATGCCCAGGCACATCGAGCAGCCCGCGCCGCGCCAGTCGAAGCCGGCCGCGGTGAAGACCTTGTCCAGGCCGAGCTCCTCGGCGGCGATCTTCACCTGGACGGAGCCCGGGACGACCATCGCGTAGACGCCGTCGGCGACCTTGCGGCCCTTGATGACGTCGGCGGCGGCCTGCAGGTCCGCCAGGCGGCCGTTGGTGCAGGAGCCGAGGAAGACGCGCTCGATCGAGATGTCCTCGATCCGCTCGCCGCCCTTCAGGCCCATGTACTCCAGCGCGCGCTCGGCCTGGCCGCGCTCGGCCGGGTCGTCGAAGGACTCGGGCGTCGGGACGGTGCCGTCGACGCCGACGACCATGTCCGGCGTCGTGCCCCACGTGACGCGCGGCGACAGCGCGGTGACGTCGACGTCGATCTCGCGGTCGAACGTCGCTCCCTCGTCGGTGTAGAGCTGCTTCCAGGTCGCAACCGCGGCGTCCCACGCGGCGCCGGTCGGCGCGGCGGGCTTGCCCTGGACGTAGTCGAAGGTCGTCTGGTCCGGCGCGATCATGCCCGCGCGGCCGCCGCCCTCGATGGTCATGTTGCAGATCGTCATGCGGCCCTCCATCGAGAGCGCCTCGACGGCCGGGCCGGCGAACTCGACGACGTGGCCGACGGCGCCGTCGACGCCCATCTGGCCGATCGCGCCGAGGATCATGTCCTTGGCGGTGACGCCGAAGGGCAGGTCGCCGACGAAGTTGATCCGCATCGACTTCGGCTTCTTCTGCACCAGGCACTGCGTGGCGAGCACGTGCTCGACCTCGGAGGTGCCGATGCCGAACGCCAGCGAGCCGAAGGCGCCGTGCGTGGCCGTGTGGGAGTCGCCGCAGACCATCGTCATGCCCGGCTGGGTCATGCCCTGCTCGGGACCGACGACGTGGACGATGCCCTGGCGGTCGGAGCCGAGCGAGAAGACCGGCACGCCGAACTCGGCGCAGTTGTTCTCGAGCGTCTCGACCTGCACGCGCGAGAGTGCGTCCTTGATCCGTGCCGCGACGGGGGTGCCGTCGGTCGGGACGTTGTGGTCCGCGGTGGCGAGCGTCTTGTCCGGGCGCCGCACGGGGCGGCCGGCCAGGCGCAGGCCGTCGAACGCCTGCGGGCTCGTGACCTCGTGGACCATGTGGAGGTCGATGTAGATCAGCCCGTCGGCGACCTCGTGGGTCTCCCAGATCTTGTCGAACAGCGTCTTCGGCATGGCGTTCTCGTGAGGGTGGTGGGTGTGGTGAAGGTCTTCGGTGCGCCGTCGTCGTCGCGCGTCGAGGGGACGGGCGAGACGCGCGGCGCGGTGGGCGGGGCGGCCGCTCAGCTGCGGCGGAGCCCCGCGTTGACGACGGCCAGGAGGACGGCGGTCCCCGGGCCGGGGTTCTCGAAGTGGTGCGGCAGGTCCGCGTCGAACGTGACGCAGTCGCCCTCGGCCAGCGGGTGGTCCACGCCGTCGCAGTGCAGCACGACGGCGCCCTCCTCGACGAGCGCGATCTCGCGCGTGCCCGGCTCGTGCATCGGAGGGTCCCCCACGTTGCCGGTGCGCGACCCGCCCTTGAGCTCGTGACGGGTCAGCTCGCTGCGCTGGCCCGGCAGCGGGGCGGTCAGGATCTCGACGACGTGGCCGCGCTTGGGCGACCCGCCGCGGCGGCGCTCGTCGGCGCGGACGATCGTGACCGAGCCGCCCTCGTCCAGGCGCAGCAGCTGGCTGAGCTTGAGGTCCAGGCCGGCGGCGATCCGCGCGGCGACCTGCAGCGTCGGCGAGCTCTCCCCCCGCTCGACCTGGCTCAGCGTCGTGGCCGACACGCCGCAGCGCTCCGCGAGGTCCCGCAGCGACAGCCCCATGTTGTCGCGCAGCGCGCGGACGCGGGGTCCGATCTGGATCCGCTCCCGCTCGCTGTCGGGGATCTCCGTCCCCGGGGACATCGTCGCCATGGGTCGTACCGTATCACGTACGCCCGTCCCGTCAACCGGACGACGCTGTGTGCCGGGCCACAGTTCGTGGCCCGCCGGACTCAGGGAGCCTCGGTGCGCTGCGCACCCGAGAGCTCGCGGATCACCTCGAGCGCCCCGCCCGCGTTGCGCCCGTGGACCGCGGCCACCAGCACGCCGGACGCCCGGCCCGAGCGGATCGGGAGGCCGAAGGCGCGATCGCCGACGAGGACCGGGGCGATCGCCGGGGAGCCCGCCTGCGCCTTCCAGTCCTTCAGCGCCGGCGCCAGGTCGTAGAGCCCGCCGTCCGCGGCGAGCGCGGTCACCTGCGCGGCGTCCTCCGCGAGGTAGACGTCGCAGTCCTCCGACTCCGTCCGCTGCCGCTGCGTGAACGCGGCCAGCGATCGGCCGGCGCCATCGGGGAAGCCGAGCGTCGAGACCTGCAGGCGCTCCGTCGCCGCGTCGAACCGCCGGACGGTCGACTCCAGCAGGCGCATCTGGGCCAGCGGCCCGCAGATGCCGACCGCGCCGACGGCGTCCTTCGCCATCCCGGCGTCCAGGCCCTTGGCGTCCTTCTCCAGCGCGGACGCCGTGGTCGTCGCCGACACGGCGGTCGTGGAGTCGCCGCCCGAGCCGCCCCCGCAGGCGGCGAGGGCCACGGAGCACGTCAGGAGCGTCGTGAGGAGCAGGCGCGAGATCATGGGGTCAGACGGTCCCGTAGGAGAAGTACCAGACGAAGACGGCGGCGACGGCGCCGAGGAGGGGGTGCACGTCGCGCCAGCGACCGCGGAGCACCGCGATCAGGACGTAGAGGATGACGCCCGCGCCGACGCCGTTGGCGATCGAGTACGTGAAGGGCATCAGGACGACGGTGGCGAAGGCCGGCAACGCGACCCCGATGTCGTCCCAGTCGATCGACGCGATCTGCCCGATCATCAGCGCGCCGACCACGACGAGGACGGGGCCCGTCGCTGCCGACGGGATGACCGCGGCGACCGGGGCCAGGAACATGCAGAGCAGGAAGGCGACGCCGGCGACGACGTTGGCCAGCCCCGTCCGGGCGCCCTGTGCGGCACCGGCGGTGCTCTCGACGAAGATCGTGTTCGACGACGCCGAGGCGGCGCCGCCGGCGATCGCGCCGGCGGACTCCACGAGCAGGATCCGGCGCAGCATCGGCAGGCGGCCCTCGTCGTCGACGAGCTCCGCGCGGCGGCCGACGGCCAGTGCCGTGCCCATCGCGTCGAAGAAGTTCGCCATCAGGACGGCGACGACGACCGCGATCGCCGCGCCGACGCCCAGGACGTCGAAGACGTTGAACGAGACGTCGCCGACCAGTCCGAAGTCCGGGGTCGACGTGACGCCGTCGGGGAGCTCGGCCCCCGGCACGGGCGTCCCGCTGGCGATCCCGTTGATGACGATGCCCAGCACGGTCGCCAGGAGGATCCCGAGCAGCAGCGCCGCCGGGACCCGGCGCGCCACGAGGACGGCGATCGCCACCAGGCCGACGACGAAGACCAGGGTGTTCCACGTGGCGATCTCGCCGTTGAGCGCGACGATCGTCCCGCCGTCCTTCGGGTGCTGCACGATCCCCGCGTTGACGAGGCCGATCAGCGCGATGAAGAGCCCGATGCCCGCGCCGATCGAGCGCTTCAGCACGTCGGGGATCGCGTTCATGATCGCCTCGCGCAGCCCGGCGAGGACGAGCACGAGCATGATCACGCCCTCGATCACGACGACACCCATGGCGTCGGACCAGTCCAGGCCGCGCCCGGCGACGAGCGCGTAGGTCACGAAGGCGTTGATCCCGAGTCCGGCGGCGAGGGCCATCGGGACGTTGGCGAAGACGCCCATCGCGATCGTCATCAGGCTGGCGACCAGCGCCGTCGCGGTGACGAGCGCGGCGTGGTCGAGCTTCAGGCCCGTGCCGTCGGCCACCGATCCGAGGATCGCGGGGTTGACGGCGAGGATGTAGGCCATCGTCGCGAAGGTCGCGAGGCCTGCGAGGACCTCGGTGCGCACGGTGCTGCCGCGCTCGGAGATGCGGAAGAAGCGGTCCATGGTCGTCTCGGGGGGGCGTCGGTCGGGGGATCGTCCGCGCGCGGCCGGGCCGGGCCCGGGCGGCGGACGAGGGGCGAAGGCTACGACCGCGGGCGGGCGGAGCGCGGCTCCCCCGCGCCGGCGACG
>NZ_JBFAPC010000032.1:0-42351 GCF_040675535.1 Patulibacter sp. NPDC049589
CTCGCCGCCGCCCCGTTCGAGCAGATCGTCGTCACCGACACGATCCCGCTGCGCGCCGGCGCCCCGGACAACGTCCACGTCGTCTCCTGCGCCGCCCTCCTGACGGACTCGATCCGCTCGATCTTCACGGACGACTCGGTCTCCGAGGTCTTCCAGGGCGAGAACCAGCTCTTCTAGTGATGACTCCTACGGAGAAGATGAAAGACGGGCCGGGCCCTGCGAGGACGCCGACCGTGGTGGTCATCGGCGCGGTCCATGTCGACCTCGTCGTGGCCGCGGACCGGCTGCCCGGCCCCGGCGACACCGTGGTCGGCTCCGAACTGGTGTCCCACGGCGGCGGCAAGGGCGCGAACGCGGCGCTCGCCGCCCGGCGCATCGGTACCGAGGTGACGCTGCTCGGCGCCGTCGGCGACGACGAACACGCGGCGGTCGGCCTGGCGGACCTCGAGGCGGCCGGCGTGCGCGTCGACCGGGTCCGACACCTGCCCGATGCGCAAACGGGGACGGCGCTGATCGTCGTCGATGCGCAGGGACAGAACCAGATCGCCGTCGCGCCCGGGGCCGGCCAGGCGCTGAAGGCGGTCCACATCGCCGCCGAGCTGGACGAGCTGCTCGCCGGGACGGACTGCCTGCTCGTCAGCACCGAGGTGGCCCCGGAGGCGGTCGCAGCGGCGGTCGAGGCCGCAGCTGCAGCCGGCGTGATCTGCGTGCTGAACTGCGCCCCGCCGTATCCGGGGCTCGTCGAGCTGCTCTCCAGCGGTCCGATCCTCACCCCGAACCAGCACGAGCTCGTGCTCCTGGACCAGCTCGTTGCCGGATACCACGGGGCCCCGGCCACGGATCCGGCGTACCCGGCCGTGCGGCTCGCGGCGCGAACCGGAGCGCCCGTGGTCGTCACGCTCGGGGCCGACGGCGCCCTCGTCGCCCATCCCGACAACGAGATCGAGCGCGTACCCGCTCCGGCCACGGCTGCGCGGGACACGACAGGAGCCGGAGACACGTTCAACGGCGTGCTGGCGGCGAAGCTGGCCGGCGGAACCCCGCTCCTGCAGGCCGTCCGAACGGCGGTCGTCGCCGCCAGCATGTCCGTCCGCGAGCCGGGGGCCCGGGCCGGTATGCCCACCGCAGAGTCGCTGTCGGAAGAACTGCCGATGAATCTCCAGCCGCACCACTAAAGGAGCAACAGACATGGCCCTCAAATTCTGGGTGACCGCCCCCTTCTTCTACGAGGACACGAGGCGCCCGTGGGCGGACGTCCTGAACGACATGCTCGAGATCGTCGACGCGGCCGAGGAGCTCGGCTTCGAGGGCATCACCGTCAACGAGAACCACTTCCAGAACTACGTCGCGAACCCCTCGTCGCTCACGTTCAGTGCGCTCGCGGCCCAGCGCACGAAGCGCCTGCGGATCATGCCGGGCATCGTGGTGCTCCCGTACTACAACCCGCTGCTCATCGCATCGGACATGACCATGCTCGACCACATGGCGCCCGGTCGCGTCGGCATCGGCGTGGCCCGCGGAGGGAGCCCGTACCCGCTCCACCGCATCGGCGTCGACCCGGCCGATGCCCGAGCCATCTACGAGGAGTCGCTGGAGATCATCCGCAAGGTGTGGACCGAGGAGGACGTCAGCTACGACGGCAAGTTCTTCTCGTTCCCGAAGACGACGGTCATGCCCCGCCCTGCCTCCGACCCCCATCCGCAGCTGTTCGTGGGTGCCCAGAGCGTCGACGGCGTGCGGAAGGTCGCCGCCCAGGGTCTCAACCTCATCACGGCGCCGAACTACGGCAACTTCGAGCCGCACGGCGACCTCCAGGAGCTGATGTCGACCTACGACGCGGCGGTCGCGGAGAGCGGTCTGCCGCGCGGCGAGGTCATGGTGCTGCGTCACACGTGGGTCGGTCGCACCGAGGAGGAGGCGCTCGAATACTTCGACGACGTCGTCAACGAGTACAACTACTACCTGTCCCTCACGGGTTCGAAGGCCACCAGTGCCGCCAACCGGGAGTCGCGACAGGCCGTCCGGAACGAACGCGAGCCCGTCGTCGTCGAACGGGGGCGCATGGCCCCGGCGCAGGAGACCGTCTCGACCGAGGGTCTGTGGGAGAAGTACGACGACCCGGTCATGAGCACGCCCGCTCGCATGATCGAGCGCTTCAAGACCTACGAGGCGATGGGCGTCGACCACCTCGTCTGCCTGATCGCCATGGGGCAGCCCAACAGCGCGATCATCCGGAACATGGAGATGATGGCCAAGGAGGTCCTGCCGGCCTTCGCCGACGCGGCGCATCCGGCGGGCATCCAGTAGTGCCGATCTGATGCTGCACGTCTTTGACATGGACGGGACCCTCCTCACGGGGGCCGCGACCGTCGAGCTGGCGCGACACTTCGACAAGCTCGCGATGGGCGAGGACGTGGAGACCCGCTTCCTCGCGGGGACCGTCACCGACACCGAGTTCTGGCAGACCCTGCTCGACATCTGCGGCGAGGCGACCGAAGCAGATCTGGACGCCGCGTTCCACGGTGCGCGGTGGATGGAGGGCGTCGCCGCGGTCTTCGCAGACATCCGAGCCCGGGGCGAGACGGCGATCGTCATCTCCCAGTCGCCGACGTTCTTCGTCGACCGGCTCCGGGCCTGGGGAGCCCACGAGACCTACGGGTCTGCCGTCGAGATCGGCGTCCCGGTGCTCGACGACGCGACGCTCTCGGCCGAGATGAAGGTCACGATCACGGAGGAGGCCCTGTCGCGGCTCGGGCTCGCTCCCGAGGAGTGCGTCGCGTACGGGGATTCGGGCTCGGACATCGGACTGTTCCGCTGGCTGCCTCACACGGTCGCCGTGAACGCGGCCCCCGCCATCCGGGCACTCGCGGCGGCGCACTACTCAGGATCGGACCTCCGCGAGGCCTATGCGCTGGGACGAGAGCTCGCGACGGCGTAGCGCCGGGCACGCGACGCGCGCCCGGCTACCGATGGATCACGAGTGCGCGAAGGGACCAGGGTCGAGCAGGCGACGACGCAACGTCTGGATGAGCGGCCCGTCGGCCTCGCTCACGCGCTCGCCGTCGACCCACTCCGGATCCTGGATGAACGTCGTCCACTTGGCATCCATGTCGGCGACGTCGTCGAACCGGAGCGTGTACACGAGCTCGCCGAAGGAGTGCTCGCCGATTGCGGTCCGGCCGATCTGCACGAGCTCCATGCCGTGCTTGGCGAACAGCGGAATCGTGAGCTCGTTGAACCGGTCGATGAGTGCCGGAAGCCGTCCGGGGACGGCGACGTACTCGCGCAATTCGTACAGCATGGGTCAGAACTCCTGAGGGTGGCAGTAGGTGACTGAGAGAAACGATTCTATAGACTGGTCGCGGCGACACACGGGGCCGCCGTCTGTCGGCCAACGAGCATTCGGCCGTATGCGGCGGAATCGCCGATCATCCACACCGCGGCGCCACGTGAGTAGCCAGTACGCGGTCGGCAGGCGCGGAGTAGAATAGATTCACATGGGCCCAGCCACCCCGACGGGCCGAATCGGCGCTCTCCGCAGGGTCGCGGTGTCCGTACCGGCACCCTCGACGGATCGCTGGGAGCCACCGGCACTCGGCCGGTCGGCGCATCTGGGCGAACGGGACGACACGTCGAAGACATGACCACGAACCACGAGGAACAGACCGAGCGCAGCCGGACCGCGCGCCGCCCGACGATGAAGGACGTCGCGCGACACGCCGGCGTGTCGGTCAGCACGGTGAGCTACGTGCTCAACGACAGCGGCCCCGTCGCATCGTCCCGTCGCGCCCGCGTGCTCGACGCGGTCCGTGTCCTCGAGTACACGCCGAACGAGTCCGCACGCAACCTCAAGCGGCGGACCACCTCGTCGATCGGTCTCGTCGTCCCGGACCTCACCAACCAGTTTTTCGCGCTCATCGCCGAGGGGGTCGAGCGAGCGGCGGCCGAGCGGGGCGTCCTCGTCGTGCTCTGTGCTCCCGAGGCGACCGACCGGCCCGAGTCGATCCACGCCCGACTGCTGCAGGGGCAGCGACTCGACGGCGTCATCTACCTGTCGGGTGCGGGGGCCGCGGCGAGCTCCATCCTGGAGCTGGCGAAGGCCGGTCCCGTCGTGCTCGTCGACGAGCGAATCCCGGGATTCGACCTTCCAGCCGTCGTTGCAGACTCACGACGCGGTGCCCGTGAGATCGCTGCATACGTTCTGAGCGAGGGACACCGGCGCGTCGCGATCATCGGTGGGCCTTCGGTGCTGTGGACCGCAGACCAGCGCCTGGCCGGGTACCGGGAGGCCATCGCGGCGGCATCGCTCGACCCTGATGAGGTGCCGGTGGCCGTGGGGGACTACCGCCAGGAGTCCGGTTACCGGCTCGCCGAGGAGCTGCTCGCCGGGCCGGCCGACAGCCGACCCACCGCGCTGTTGTGCGCGAACGACCAGATGGCGATCGGGGCGATCGAGTACTGCCGCGAGGCGAAGCTCCGGATTCCCCAGGATCTGAGCATCGTCGGCTTCGACGACGTCCCGATCGCGCGCCTGATCGCCCCGGCGCTGACGACGGTCCGTCAGCCCGCCCGGGAGATGGGCTACGCGGCGGCGGGGCTGCTGTTCGGCCAGCTGGACCGCGCCGGCGAGGGTGACGCCGCGAAACCCGAGCCGCCGTTGTTCGCCGCATCCCTGCGGATCCGTGAGTCTGTGGCCCCGCCTCCGGGTTCGTGATCCGCCGCTGGGTCGCGCGCCGGTGCGCCGCCGCGCGACTGTGCGGGGGCCCCTGACGGCAACCACCGATCGCGTGTCGCGCGCGAAGCACGGGCTCGCTGGATCTGGACTTATAGAATCCTTTCTAGTAGAACTCCGGATGTCTTGACCCGTCCTCCGTCCTCATCGAACGCACCCGGTCTTCAGCCGATCTCCGCCGGTATGGCTCGCGACGGGTCCTGCGCTGCCGGGCGACGCCCGATCGCCTGCGGCACGCGTCTCAGGACGGCCCGGTGACGGGGGTCGGCGTGGGCCGCACGACCGCCGGGACGCTGGCCATCGTCGGCGGTGCCGTCTGGGCCGGGCCCGGCCGGGAGGAGCCTGCCGGGACCGTGCTGATCGTCGACGGAGTCATCTCGGCGGTCGGGCCTCCCGACGCGGTGTCCGTTCCCGACGGCGTTCCCGTCCTGGACGCCGGTGGGCGCCGCGTGCTCCCCGGCCTCATCGACGCGCACGTCCACCTCACCACGAACTCGGACGAGAGCCGGCCCGTCGCCTCCGACGTCTTCCGCGGTCAGATGACGCCCCCGACGAAGCTGCTGCACGGTCTGCGCAATGCGGAGCGGTCGCTCGCCGCGGGCTTCACGACGCTGCGGGTCATGGGGCACCGGGACGTCGGCGAGCTGGAGCTGCGCGACATGATCGCCACCGGTCTCGTCACGGGTCCGCGGCTCGTCATCGCGCCGTGGTGGATCACCATGACCGGTGGCCACGGCGACCTCTTCTACCCGCCCTACACAGCCCGCCGCCAGTTCGACACGGCCGATGGGGTCGACGAGTGCCGCAAGCTCGTCCGGCTGCAGTCGCGCCTGGGAGCCGACTTCATCAAGGTCATGGCCGGCGGCGGGACCGGACACGGCGAGGAGCCCCACACGCCGAACTACACGGTCGCCGAACTCACAGCGGTCGTCGAGGAGGCCCACGACCTCGACCTGAAGGTCGCCAGCCACGCCTTGTCGCTGGAGAGCATCCACCGGTCGCTGGCCGCCGGCGTCGACAGCATCGAGCACGGCTCGTTCCTGGACGAGGAGACCGCCGTGGAGATGAAGGAGCGCGGGACCTACCTAGTGCCCACCCTCGCCTTCAACGACTGGTGCAAGGTCGAGGGGACCGCGCGGGGGCTGACGCCCGAGGGCGTCGCCGACCTCAGGGGCATCCACGACGGGGCGCTCGAGGCCTTCGCAATCGCGTGCCGGGTCGGGGTTCCGGTGGCCATGGGGACCGACAGCTCCGGCACGCTGTGCCCGTTCGGGGAGCACGCTCGCGAGCTCGAGCTCTACGTCGAGCACGGCATGTCGTGCGAGCAGGCGCTGGCGACCGCGACGGTGACGGCGGCCGAGCTCCTGGCGATCGACGATCAGGTTGGGACGCTCTCGCCCGGGCTCCAGGGGGACGTCATTGTCGTCGACGGCGATCCCCTCCAGGACATCGGCGTCCTGCGCCGGCCGGGGGGCATCCACTCCGTCATCAAGGCCGGCACGGTCGTCGGCGTCGCGTGACGACCGTCCGCGCCTCACTCCTTCTTCCGCCCCACCCGTCGAAGGCCGCGACGGCGACATCGCGGCGCTGACAGCCCAACCCGAACGAGGTCCGCCATGCCCTACCTGGAACTCAAGGTGTTCGAAGACCGATTCGTCGATCCCGAATTCCCCGACCGCATGATCGCCGCACTCACCGAAGCGGTGTCCTCCGTCCTCGGTCCCGAGGCGGGCGCCGACACGACGGTGATCGTCGAAGGCGTCCAACGCGCCCGCTGGGGTCACGGTGGACGGCCTATGACGCGCCCCGGCGACATGAAGGGTGTGGACGAGTCCGCGGCGACGTATGAGTGATGGGCTCAGCGTCGTGACCAGAATCGTTGTCGATACCGATACGGCGTCCGACGACGCCGTCGCACTCGTGATGGCACTGCGCACCCCTGGCGTCGAGGTCGCGGCGGTCTTGACCGTTGCGGGCAACGTGCCCGTCGAGCAGGCCACGCAGAACGCGCTCTACGTCCTGGAGCGGTGCGGAGCCACCGATGTGCCGGTCCATCAGGGTGTGCGTCGGCCACTGCTACACGCGCTTTCCACCGCCCAGCACGTGCACGGTCACGACGGCATGGGCGACGTCGGCATCGATCTCACGGGACGGCAGGCTGAGCCTGGTGATGCGTGCGACACGCTCATCGGGCTCACGCGCGAGCACCCTGGCGTCACGCTTGTCGCGCTCGGACCCCTGACGAACATCGCGATCGCGCTTCTCCGCGACCCCGAGCTGGCTTATCGCGTCGGCCGCTGCGTCGTGATGGGTGGCGCATCGGACGGCCGAGGCAACATCACACCAGTCGCGGAATACAACTTTTGGGCCGACCCGCACGCCGCCGAGATCGTGATGCGATCTGGGCTGCCGCTCGAGATCGTGGGTTGGGACCTCTCGCGGCAGTACGCAACGATGCGCGACGCTGACCTGACGCGCCTCCGCGCATGCGGCCCTCTTGGCCAATTTTCCGCAGAGATCGGTCGTTCAGTCGCGGAGTGGGGGCGTGCGAACTCGAAGGCCGACGGGCTGGACCTGGCTGACCCCCTCGCGATGGCCGTCGCACTCGACTCGTCGGTCGCTAGGCACCTCAAGCATCTGCACGTTGAGATCGACACCAACGATGGCCCGGGCCGGGGCCGAATGGTCGTGGCTCCCGCTGCCGATCATGGCTCTGCACCAAATGCCCGAGTCGTCACTGAGGCGTCGCGGAGCGACTTCCTCGAGATGCTCTATGCATCCATGCGCGAGCGGGCGTAGTCGCTCCCGCGTCGAGTTCACTCCGGAGTGGGGTCAACCCGGCTTGCTCTCGGTTTAGCGACGTCCCCCGAGGGGACTCGCTGACGGCCGCGGAGCAGGCCCGAAAACGCCGGAACCCCCGTCGGCGACGGGGGTTCCGGTACTGCCGCTGAGGTGGAGCTAGACGGGCTCGAACCGTCGACCTCCTGCATGCCATGCGCCGACTCGCGTGGCGACCAGGGTCATGAAACCGGCTTATTTCCAGGCAGTTCTTGCTCGGATGGCTGCTGCTCGTTGGACCGCGATCCCCGGCGATACACAGCGATTCTGGGCGTTCCTGTTGATGATGTCGTCGAGATCGGTGCTTGGCGCTACGACGTGGTGTCGGATCCGTTGAGCGGTGTCGCGCTGGAGCCGGTGATCACCCAGACGGTCGCGGAGATTCAGGACGAGCTGGACCTTGACGGCGTCCTGGCCGCCGAGGCGGCGGGCACGGTGCGGTCGCTTCTCGGCGGCGCGGCGTGAGCTATCGGTGCTGCTCCCATGGGTTGAGGCAGGTGACGCCGAGTGGTTCGAAGTGTCGGGTGTTGCGCGTGACGACGGTCGTCTCGGCGGCCTGGGCGACGGCAGCCGTGAGGGCGTCGTCGAGCGGAGCGTGCTCGGGAACGCGATAGGTCGCCAGGATTCGCGCGGCGCTGAGGTCGAAGGGCAGCACGCGTTCGGCGAACGCCGGCAGCACGCGGTCTTCGAACCATCGACGAAGGATCTCGCCCTGGGACGGATCGGATCGTTCCTTGGCGACGACGCCGCGTTCGATCTCGGCGATCGTCATCGCCGACACGAACTGGTCGGCGACGGGGACCGCCGCCGCCCAGGCCTCGACGTGCGGGTTGCGTCCTCGGACGCGAAGCGCGGATACGACGTTGGTATCCAGCACGTACCGCATCGGCCGGGTCACAGATCAGGGGTACGCGCGGTCAACCCGAGGCGCTGGGGCTCGAACTCGATGTCCCGGCCCTCGTCGGTGCCGAGGAGATCCACGATGGTGACCGGCTCACGCTCGAGAACGTCGGCGAGGATCTCCCGCGCCTCGGCCTCGACGGACCGGCGGTGCTGTTCGGCCCGCGCCTTCAGCGCAGCCTTGGTTCCGACGGGAAGATTGCGGATCAGGATCTGCTCCACGAGTACCACCTCCGATATCGCAATGATGATATCACCGGTCCGGGCAACCGCGGGGGTCGTGCCGGCTCTGCATTCGAGATCTGCTGCTCCTCGCGTATTCCTTCGAGGCGGCTGATGATCGCATTGATCTCCGCGCGCTCGCGCTCGTAGGCCGTGCGTAACTCGGGATCGTCGAGTCAGGGGGCGCTCTGACGTTGTGGTGCTCCCGCGGGCCCCGCCGTCGAGAATCCTCGGGCGCCACCAAGGTCAGGCGGTTCGCCGCGGCGCGTGCGCGTGCCTGCCCACGACAGGTCTTGCGTGTCGCCGCGCTGCTGCCGATAGGTCTTCCAACGCGTGCCCCGTCGCGCCTCCACGAAACGGACGTCAATTCGCATGACCGGCACCTTCATCGCCCTGGCTGTTTCGCTCGCCGTCGTCTTCGTCGCGCTGGTCGTGCGTCGTCGGGCCCGACCAGTGCGAGCGACCGGTTCAGAAGCGCTCGGAGCGTCGCGCGCCACAACCCCGAGGGATCGCTGACCCGCACCGTTGGGCCGGGCCCCGATGATGTCGTCCTCGTGCCCTTGCCGAACAACACCGGGCAGGCTCTCGTCCTCGGTCCGGAAGACGCACTTGCGGCCTTCGACCAGAGTGGCATCAGCCGCCGCCGGGCCGGTAGCGGATCCGGCCCGGTGCCGCAGCTCGCTCGCAACGCAATGGCCGCCGGCGGCCTGAAGGCGACCGACACGTTCCTACGGGGCGCGAACTCCGGTCGGATCGTCTCGCTGGCCCCGGAGACGATGGAGCACCTCGCCAAGGGTAAGCCGCTCTTCGACAAGTCAGGGAACGTCCTTGCCCTCGTCCGCGGCGACAAGGGCAAGCTCAGTCACGTCATGCGTTTCGATAAGGGCGGAGCGCAGGTCGCCGCCGCGTCCAACATGGCCACCCTCGCGGTGACCGCCGCGCTGAGCCAGTCGGGCGGCTCGTCGAGCGCGGTAGGGTGGGGTCATGGCGGTTGCGGTCAAGAAGCTCGATGTTCACGTCGGTGATGTTGTCGAGATCGGTGCTCGGCGCTACGACGTGGTGGCGGATCCGTCGAACGGTGTCGCGCTGGAGCCCGTGATCACCCGGACGGTCGCGGAGATCCAGGACGAGCTGGGCCTGCGACCGCTGAGTGCTCGGGAGTTCGACGAGCAGTTCGGCGATCTGCCGGTCGACGGCGAAGGGTAGGAGCTCGTGGCCGATCGGCCTGGTCGGCCGACGTCGGTCCCGGTCCGGATCTCGGAGCGCACGTGGCGGGAGGAGGTGGAGCGGTACGCGCTGGGCTCGGTCCTGCGGCGGGCGGCTGAGCGGGAGCGCGCGTCGCTCGAACGACGCGGCATCCAGCGCTCGGTGCTGCGCCGGTGCGAGGCGGAGGGCCCAGACGGCACGAGTCTCGCCGGACTGGTGAAGGCGTACGTGCCGCTCGGTGATCGGCCGCCGTCGGAGCGGCCGTTCGGGTTCGTGTTCGTTCCGGGACGTTCGCAGGATCGGTTGGTCCTCACGTTCGTGGCGTTCGGTGAGCGTCACCCCCGGCGCGGTACGCGCAGCGTCTACCAGCGGGCGCACAAGCGCCTGCACGGCCGGTACCCCGACGAGGGCTGAGGCTCGGCCTCGCACACGCTACGCTCGCTCGTGATGGTGCACGTCTCGCTCGTTCCCCGGAAGATGCCGGGGCGCCTGCGCTGACCTTCGGGTGACGCAGGCGCGCCGGTCCACCGCGACCGGGAGTCCACACGTGCCTCGCCACACCCATCCGCGTCCGCAGCGTAAGCACGGACGCGGCCATCTCCGCCACCACCGTGATCGCATCGCCGCCGCGCGATGGTCCGCCGCCGTCGCCCGCTACCGCTGGTCCTCCTGGAACGGCTTCGCAGCCCACCCGGAAGACGTGCGCCGGAGCCCCGACGACCACCCGTTCGGATGGCCGTTCGACCTGCCGGTCAACGCGTTCACGCGCAACCCGTTCACGCGCTGCTCGTGCGACCGCTGTTCCGTTCCCGCTGCCGAGCGGCGCCGCGCCCGGCGGACCGCCCAGCGGCTGTGGCGGCAGGAGGCGCGGGAGGACGTTGTCGAGTGGGGAGGACCCCGGGTTTCGGTCCAGTCGGTCCAGTGAGCTGTCGGAGCGGCGGGTCGGCACCCTGGGTGTGAGGGGCAGGGCTTGGTCACGATTGGTCGGAACGCCGGTGATGCTGGTACTCGTGGGGGCGAGCGCCTGAGCGGTCGCGTGCCCGACGTGGCGGCCTCGGGGTGTGCGGTGATGCCTGGTGCCGAGGCATGAACACCACACCCGGCCGGGTGTCACAAGTTTGGGGGGCAGTGCAACGTAGTGGTGATGACCTCGACCTGGGCGAGCCGCAACGACGGCGAGTTGTTGCGTGCCGCCCGGTCTGATCCAGACGCGTTCGGTGAGCTGTATCGCCGACACGAGGCCGTCGTCCTGGCGTACCTGGCCAAGCGCAGTCGCGACCCGGAGATGACGGCGGATCTTGCCGCGGAGACGTTCGTGACCGCGCTGATGCAGCCGGAGCGGTTTCGTGACGATGGTGCGCCGGCGATCGGCTGGCTGCTGGGGATCGCTCGGAATCTGCTGCTGGAGGCCTGGCGACGCAAGCGGATCGACGATCGTGCGCGTCGCCGGCTGGGTGCGGAGCGGACGTCGATGAGCGACGCGACGCTCGAGCGGATCGAGTCGCTGATCGACGCAGACGCCTCGACGCCGGTCCTCGCACGGGCGCTCGCTGCGCTCCCCGACACGCAGCGTCTCGCGGTCCAGGCGTTCGTCCTCGACGAGCAGCCCTACGCCGAGCTCGCCCGCCAGCTCGGGATACCGGAGGCGACCGTCCGTCAACGCGTCAGCCGCGGCCTCGCGCGTCTGCGCACCACGCTGGAGGGGCCCAGGTGAGCACCCGACCCACCCGCGACGAGCCGGACGGCGTGATCGCTCCCGAAATCCACGCAACGATCACCACCGCGATCACCGCGCAGGCCGCAGCGAACCGTCCGCGCCGTCACCGGCATCGCCGGCCGATGGCCATCGCCGTTGCCGTTGCGGTGGTGCTTGCGGTGGTGTTCGTCGTGTCCCTGGGGTCCTCGGGCCCCGGGGGGCCGTCGCGAGCGCAGGCCTCCGCGGCGATCCTCCGGACCCCGCCGATCGACGGGCGGCGACTCCCCGCGCTGCGCGACCTCGTCGGCAGGATCGGGACTGTCGAGCGGCTACGGCGGGTATGGGCCGCTCCAGCACTGGGTGGCCAGATCTACCTCGCGCACGGCGACGGTGTGTGGTGCCTCAGCGTGCCGGACCGCGCTACCGACCACCCGGATGTCGAGCGCGCAGTCGGCTGCACCACTGACCGGGAGTTCGACCGGATCGGAATATCGCTGACCCTCGGCAGCGACTTCGTCGCCGTGCTCCCCGACGGCGTCACCCGACCGACCACCAAGCGACCCGGTGGCCGCGCACGGCCGGTCACCCCGTCCTCGGAGGGCGTCGTGGCGCTCCGCGACCTGCCCGCCAAGACCGTCGTCACCGTCACCGGCACCGACGGCGCGCATCGCCGCCTCGCGATCGCCGACACGGGGAAGGACAAGGTCAAGTTCTGGACCTGCCCCGACGGCCAGACGCGCGTCACCGGCCCCAAAGAGCCAAACCCATGCTGAACCCGTTGAGCGCCGACAGCGTTCGCGAACCCCCGTCCCGAAAGTGATGACCATGATCCCTCGACGCCCCCGACCGGCCCCCGGACGCGACTCGACCGATCCGTCGACGAACCGCTCCGATCCCCCCGCCGCCGCGTTTGCTGTTTCGTCCAACACCGCCACACCAGGAGTCCCCGTGTCCCTCTCGTCCCGTTCCCTGCGTCGCTTGCAGGTCGTCTCCGTCTCCGCCGTCTGCGCCCTGGGGGCGTTCGGAGGCGCCACCGCGACCGCGGCGCCGATCACGGCCAGCGGCTCCGGGCACGCGACGGTCTCGAAAATCCCGACTGGCGGGAAGATCAAGTCCGCCAGGTCATCGATCGACCCCGCAACGGGCGTGTGGACGACGACGGTGACGTTCGACGCCGCGCAGTCCGCGACGGTCGCCAGCGCGCTGCGCGTGTCGCTGTCTCCCGACGGCAGCGGACGATCGTTCGGCTGGGTCGCAGACACGGACCCCGACCGCATCAACCTGCCGCAGACCAACCCGGACTACTTCAGCACCGCCTACACCGGGACCCCCGGCGCGCCGACCTCGATCACGTTCAACGCCGAGCGAACCGCCGTGACGCTGACCGCCACGGACCCCGGCTTCGTCGGGTACAAGCCGGACGTCGTCCGGATCTCCACCGGTGAGCGCGACGGTGGCTTCGAGTACAGCTCCGCCACGTTCTTCCTCGGCCCCGTCGCGCCGAAGACCACCATCCCCGCCAAGGCCAAGCACCTGACCGCCGCGAAGGGCGGCACGATCCGGATCCCGCTGAACGCCCTGAAGACGAAGGCCGACCGGCGCATCACGCTGAAGCTCCACGGCCGGCAGCTCGGCCTGAAGTCGCTGCCGGCGAAGTACAGCTCGCGCCGCGAGGCCGTCATCCGGCTCTCGAAGACCGGCATCGAGCGCCTCGGCCGCGGCAACCGCACCGTCGTGCTGCAGGTTGAGACGCGACTGGACAACGGCTCGCACGCCTACGCGCGCAAGACGGTCAAGCTCCGCCGCCGCTAGCACCTGCGATACGCACGGACGCGCTGGCGACGCCTATCGAGCGTGACCGGCACGGGCGGTGCATCCGTGCGCTTCTGCGTTCTGTCGCAGCGCCCGCAAGGCATAGAGCCACAGCTAGCGATCTTGACGCTTACAGGGTCGCAACCCCATACCGTGTTCCGGGCCCTCGGCCGTTGCGAAGACGACGAAAGCCCCGGAAATCCGGGGCCTTCGTGTGTACCGCTGAGGTGGAGCTAGACGGGCTCGAACCGTCGACCTCCTGCATGCCATGCAGGGGGAACGGGTGCAACTGGTGTCATTTCCGTGTCGTTCAGTGCGAGCAGATGCCCTTTGCAAACAGGGAATGCGTTCCATCCGCTACGCAAAACGCTACGCAAAAGGAGGCGCTACGCAAAACGCTACGCAAAAATTGCTACGGTCGATTCATGGCCCGTCCGGACGACCTCGCACCCGCCATCACCGTCACCGCCTTCAAGGGCAAGAAGGGCACCGTCCCGTACTACGAGGCCGTCTGGCACGAGCCCCGGCGCGACGGCGCAGCCCGCGCCGCGAAGCAGCGGATCGGCAAGGCCTGGCTCGATCAGGACGGCAGCGACGAGGAGGGACGGCCCGTCTGGGTCAAGCGGAAGGGAAGGGTCCCCGAGGGCTACTTCGACGAGCGCCGCGCCCACGCCGCCGCCCCCGACGCAATCGCCCGATACCGCGCCCGCCAAGCCGCCCGCGAGGAGCACCGCAGCGCCGCCGCCGACCTCACCGTCCGGCAGCTCGCGCACGAATGGCTCGAATGGCTGCGCGACGTCCGCGGTGCCAGCGCCTCGACCGTCCAGGACTACGGCTTCCTCATTCGTGATCCCAACCTTCGCGCCAAGCGCGGCAGGACCCGCACGACCGGCCGCATCATGAAGGCCTTCGGCGACCACTCCGTCCTCGACGTCACCCCGCGCCAGGTCTCCACCTGGCTCCGCGCCCTCGACCGCGAAGGCCTCACCCCGCGCAACGTCAACAAGCACCGCCACGTTCTGCACGCCGTCTTCGCCTATGGCCAGCGCACCGACATCTACGGGCTCCCGGCCAACCCCGTCGCCGGCACCGACAAGCGCCGCGAGCTCCCGCCGGCCAAGCTCGACTACTACGAGCCCCACGAGGTCGAGCTCCTCGCCGACGCCGCCGCCAACGGCGCGCACCGCACGACTCTCACCTACAAGGGCCGCGACGTCGACGTCTCCGACGAGGAGACCCGCCTCTGTCGCCAGGCCGACGAGCAGGACGCTGAGCTCTTCCGCGTCCTCCTCTACAGCGGCCTGCGCATCGGCGAGGCCCGCGCGCTGAAGTGGAGCGACATCCAGCTGACCCCGGACGGGCGCGGAGGAGTCATCGACGTCCAACGCGCCATGTCGGCCAACGTCGAGAAGCCCCCGAAGTCCTGGCGGCCCAGGACCGTCCCGATCCCCCGCCAAGCCGTCGAGGCACTCAACCGCGTCGGCGCACGGGATCACTTCCTCTCGCCCGACGACTACGTGTTCGTCAACCGCATCGGGCGGTTGCTCGACACGTCGGCGATCCGTCGGCGGTACAAGGCGGCACGGCTGGAGGCAGGGCTGCGCGACGTTAGCCTCCACGGACTGCGGCACGCCGCCGGCTCCATCCTCGCCCAGGGCGCCGGCATCCTTGTCGCACGCGACGTGCTCGGACACGCCCGCGTGTCCACGACGAACCGCTACCTGTCGGGCAAGACCGACGAGCGGGCGATCGACGTTGTCAACGCCGCGTTCGGGCCGGACGTGCGGAAGTGATCCGCCCGAAACCTATGCGTTGCAGTAATGCAAGCATTACGGTAGCCTCGTGATGTGGACGGTCCTCTTCAGCGCGGAGGTCGAGGCGTGGCTCGCCGGCCTCGGCGACGACGACTGGGACTCGATCATGGCGTCCGTTGAACTCCTGGAAGCCCGCGGCCCCGCGCTCGGCAGGCCGGCCGCGGACCGGATCAAAGCCAGCGCGCACCACAACATGAAAGAGCTCCGGTCGATTGGCGGGCACCTCCGGGTGCTGTTCGCCTTCGATCCGGTCCGCCAGGCGATCCTCCTAATCGGCGGCGACAAGGCCGGCGCCTGGACCGCCTGGTACGAGCGCAACATCCCGCTCGCTGACGCGCTCTACGACGACTACCTGACCTACCTCGAAAAGAACGAGTGACCACCATGGCCTTCACGAAGCCCAAGACCGCCGCCGAGATCCGCTCACAGCGCCCGGACAGCCCTGAGCGCGCCGCGCGTCGGGCCGCTCTTGTCGAGAGCCTGGAGGCCGAGGTCGCGCTGCACGAGCTCCGCGAACATCGCGGCATCAGCCAAGCCGTGCTCGCCGAGCGCCTCGAGGTCAGCCGGCCGCGGGTGTCGACGATCGAGCGGGCGGGGGAGGACCTGCGGGTTTCGACGCTCGAGCGCTACGTCGCCGCGCTCGGCGGCAAGCTTCGCTTCGTGGCCACGTTCGAAGACGAGGAGATCGACGTCGCAGGGGCGTTGTCGCGGCCCCAGTGACGCGGTATTGGAGGGGGTCCGTGCTCCGGGCATTAGCAAAGGAACCGGTGTCTCGATCTTTGCTCTGGTTGACGTTGCCGACGATGGCCCCAGTCCCAGGCCGGCACGAGATTGCCTGCGCAGTACGCGAGCGCGCCCAAACATCGCCGGAACGGTGTTACCGACTCGTCCGATCCCGATGCGAGCATACGTTCGATGGTTGGATCAGATCCGACACGCGGACGCAATCCCCAGCACTACATCCGGCTTGAGTACAACGAGCTGCCCACGCTCGCGGATGTGGGACAGCACGCCGATGGAGTCATCATCTGCGCGCAGTTCGACGCGCCGCATTGGGACGGCCCCGACGGTCCGCAGCTCGCCCTCCCCGGCGCGCCGCTTCGGGGCTTTGAACTCCGCCACGAGGTCGAGCGCCTGTCAATCCCGTACTTCCTCGAGATCGAGACTTGGCGGTTGACCGAGCTCGAGGGCGACGACGATAACGAGCTCAAACGCACAGCTCGAACGCACATCGCTAGGTCCATAGACCTTCCGGTCACCCACGCGAAGCTCGGGAATCCTGCAGAAATCGACGCACTGTGCCGGGCGGCGATCGAATCGCAGGCCAACACCGAGCAGGTCATCGCGCCCTACTTCACGGTTCGCTCTCACACGGATCCGTGGCTCGATGCGAGCCTCCGGTGCCTCCTTGCCACGCTCGAGCTTCTTCCCGATCAGCAGGTCGCGGCATGGGTCCGACTCCACAGAGAGTTCGCCCTTAACGGCGCAGCCGAACTTCTCGCCAAGCGCTACTCGGCCGGATTCGGCGGCCGGTGCACCACGCTTGTCTTGACTGTCGTCGAGATGAACGAGGTGATGCAGGACGAGGAGGCGCTCGCCGGGTATCTCCGCCTTGTCGGTGCGTTCATTGCCGAAGGGTTCGATGTCATCGTCGACGGAGTCGGGGAGTTCTCGCCGGTCGCGCACGCTATGGGCGCTGCGGGCTCAATCTCGGGGACGCGGATTTATCGAAGCTCACGCCTGAACGCTCGGCACGACGGCGGACACCGACGCTCGGCGCACCTCAAGTACCTAGTGCCGGGGCGGCTGGAGCGCATGCCCGTAGTCGATGCCCGGCGTCGTAGTCAGGCCGGCTCCATCCCGCCGTGCGGGCACACGGGATGCCGGGCGCTTCTCGCGGATGCAACTGAGGCCGACGTCCGGCGTCACAACGCCCACCTGCTCACTTACGAAGGACGACAGGCCTATCGGCTCGGCCCGGGACGATTCGCCGAGCGACTCCGCCGTGAGGGCCTCACTCAATCGCGCCGGTGGGCTCAAGCACTCGACGACGCGGTCGACGCCGGGGCAGCAAGAGCTGACGCGTAGATCCATTCGGCCAGCGTGCGGCCCTCGGAGGCCGCAGCGATCTCCCAGCGGACGGCGCGCTCGGTCCGTTCGGTCAGGCACGCCTCGATCCACGCATCGAGAGTCGAACGCCGCTCGAGGGCACAGCGTTCCCATGACGCTCGCATCTCGACCGAGATACGAAGGACGATGTCGTCGGCACTCGAACCGGGCTGGCCATCGGTGAGGGCTGCGACGTATGGACAGACGTCACGATCGCCCGACGGCGCGAGGGTCAACTGGCGGCGGGCCGCTTCGTCTAGTGCGCGTTCGAGGGGAGCACGGTCAAGCCCGGTGATCGCGCAGACTTCGCGAAACACTCGACTTGCTTCGACCGTGAGTCGAACCCAGAGCGACTCCGGCACTTGGTCGGCTGAGGCTCGTTCAGCTACCCCGGCTCGCGCTTTGGGAGACAGACGAACGATCTCCGTCACCGGAAGCTCACCGGGGCGAAAAGGGGCCGCACCGAGGTCTCGAACGCGCGGACGGCGTGGGACCGGCGCTTTGTCTGCGTCGTGGACCAGACGCAAGGCGGCACGTCGGGATCGCTGAGCAGGCACCTCCCCGGTGTTCGCCACCGTCGGCAGCGGTCCTCCCGCAGCGTCAGCCAGATGCCCAGGCGGCCTCACCATCCGTCGACCGCCGCCGCGAACGCTTGCGAAGACCCACCCGGATGCCGTTCCCCACACGGTGAGCAGTGATCCCGATCCGCAGCGTCTCGACACCGGCACCGCGGGGGCGAGTGCACGTCGGGAACACGAACGGCGTCGGGCGAACCGCGAGGCGCGAACCCGAGAGCGTCACCCGCACATCGGCGGGGCGCTCCTCGCGCTCCGGGAGGACCCGACCCACGAGACGGTGTGGGCGCGCGGTGCGAAGGGGGAGGAGCACGTCGCAAAGGTCCTCGGCGAGCGGCTCCGGCCGGAAGCGGTCGTGCTGCACGACCGCCGCGTCCCGCGGACGCACGCAAACATCGATCACATCGCGATCGCACCGTCCGGGATTTGGGTCATCGACACCAAGCGCTACACCGGCAAGGTCGCCGTAAACGCCCCGCTCATCGGAAAGGCGAAGCTCACGATCAACGGTCGGGATCAGACCAAACTGATCGACGGCCTCGCTAAGCAGGTTGCCCTTGTGAGCAACGCCGTGGAGGCGATCTCCCCAGGCGTCCCCGTTCAGGGTGCGCTCTGCATCGTCGACGCCGACCTGCCGCTCCTGGGCACGCTGAAGTTCCGCGGCTTTCCGCTCCTGCACCCCAAACCGCTAACGAAGCGCATCAACCGCGGCGACGTCTTGGCCACCGACAGGATCCGGTCCACGGCGATCGTGCTCGCCGAGCGTTTCCCGGTCGCGTGACCCCGGCACCCTCCGGGACGACCCCTAACCGGACCTAGCCAGCGTCTTGCCGGTGATACGGACCGAGTGATCAGTAGTCACGGGTGACGAGTGGTCGCAAGTGACCACTAGCCGGTCGTAGCGGCGCGAGCTACATGTGAGGCGTGCAGCCCGGGAGTCTCTTCGACGTCGGGGCCGACGTCCCGCGCCGACTTCGCGGTGCTTGTCGGCGTCGCGGCGCACAGCCGTGGGTCGGCGGCAGACCGTCAGCCGCCGCCGACGAGGTCAGGGACGAGAGCATCGATTTCCCCCCCGATGCCGGTTTCGACAAGCGCCTCCCGGGTGACTCGTCGCGCCACCTGAAACGAACGAGCGGGATCGAGCTCCAGTGAGGTTGCTACGTCTTCTGCTTGAGTCGATAGCTCGACGATCCGCGCGTGAAGATCGGACGCGGCATCGTACGCCGGAAAGGGCCAGGCGAAAACGTTGAGATCAAAATCTCGCGGATTGTGTTGGCCCTGGGACTGGAGCGGACGGACGGCATCGGCCAAGGCTGTGCTGTTGAGGACGCCGGCGAGATATCGAGCCTCCTCCAAGCTGCTGCAGCGTGCCCAGTAGAGCTTATGTTCGATCAGGGCCGACGGATCGGATATGCGTGCCGCAGCCAGGTGCTGACCGCTTGCGGAATAGGCCACGCGATGTTCCGCCAGCGGAAACTGCTTGAAGAGGAGGCGCTGGAAGTCGATGCGTTGCAGCAGCGACATCCGCCCGGCGCTGTTCAGGTTCCAGAGCTGCTCGGCTTGGCGCCACCACGCGGCCAGACCGGGGTACTGATCTAGCTCGTCGCTTTGTCCATCGACCAGACGGCCTTCGAGCCAGGGAATCACGCACAGCTTCGGCGCGCGCTCCCGGTAAGCGACGATTGTCGCACCCAGGTGAAGCGGGAAGAGGAACTGCTCCTCAACGACCGCTTCGAGCGAGGGCAAATTCTTCCAAGGCGCCTTCTCGAGGGGAGATCGTTCGCTTCGGACGGAGCGACGGCCATGCGGGACGCCGAGGGGCCCTGCTTCCACTTCGTTGACCGTCATCAGCACACGAGGGACGATCGTTGCGCCCTGCAGGAACCTCGCTCGGTACGGCGATCCCGGTGCGTCCGTGGCCAGAACGGTGGCGGCAGCCGCTTGCCGCAGCGAAGGCTCAGCATCCTCCCACGGCACATTGTGGTTCCCCAAGCGACCCGTCCAACGCACGGAGTCCGTGGGCATCGCCCCGGAGATACCTGCCGTAGGAGTTCCGGATATGACGACGGACGGGACCGGGAACAGCGGCGGCTTGACGCGAGAGTAATCATGCGGCTCGCCGAAGGTGACGCTGAATAGTCCGGTGCCCTTACTGGTCCAGTCACCAGTTCTGAACCCCTTGAACTGCTTTCGCGACAGAACCGAGAAGGGCATGACGAAGGAGAACCGACCTTCGGGCTGGAGATACTGCTCGACGGCGCGTACGACGAACAGGTCCGAGAGGTCCTGGGTCGCGGCGGAGCTTCCGCCGATCCAGAGGCCGCGCGCTTTCGCGAGCTCTCGATAACGCTCCTGAATCTCCGGCGGCATGTTGCGGTAGGAAAGCCAAGGCGGATTTCCGACGAGCACATGCGCGCGGCCGCCCGGGCGCGAAAAGCTCAGGGGGCGGGCAAGGTTTCGGACGTAGTACCCCACACGTGGTCTCGCCCGGCGTCGTGCAGGTGGCAGAGCTGTTTGAAGACGATCTCGACGGCTTCGCGATCATCAGCCGGCACCGAGTGACGGTTGAGGATGCCGGTGACAGGCGGCGGTTTCGTCCCGGGGACCCGGTCGGCGGCCTTCGTCGCCAGGGCATCAACAAGGCGGTCAAAGCGCGTCGGATCGGTGAGGACTCCCTCGGGAAAGTGCAGTTGCCGGTCGGTGAAGAGCTCCATCCCATCTGTTGTCTTGATGGTGATGCCGCCGTCGGAAAAGAGCGTGTTCTCCTGCTCCCAGCGGACGCTGTCGCCGAGGAAGACCGGGATGGTCAACTCCCCGCGGTCCTTAATCCGCTCCGGGCCGATCGCTAGGAGATAAGTGACTCGAGCGAGCGTGACCGCGACAGGATGCAGGTCGATCCCATGGACGCGGCTCACGAGGAGTTCAAGCGCCTCACGGTTGCTGAGGCCCTCGGCGTCGAAGTGCGCGAGCGCGTGACGGACCGCCCAAAACAGGAACGTTCCCGATCCGCAAGAGGGATCAAGAAGCCGCTCAGTGGAGGGATCTTTGAACGTCTCTCGCACCATGCGCTGGGCGAGCCAGTCAGGGGTGTAGTACTCGCCGAGCCGCTGGCGGGTCTCGGTGTCGATCACGCTCTCGTAGAGCGCTTTCATGACGTCGTGCCCCACCTGGGTCCAGTCGTAGCGACCGAGCCGTCGGCCGATTGCCCGAACGATGGGAGCGCCCTGGGGGGCTACGGCGGGCCAGTCGAAGAAGTCGGCTTCGACGATGCCGTGCAGGCCGGCCTGATCAAAGACTTGGCCTTCGAGCAGATCGCGGACATTGCCGCCAGGCGTATCGACGGGGAGCCCGATCACCGCATGCGCGATCAATTCGGCCGTCAGCACGAGATAGGTGTGCGTGACGAAGAGGCTGTCGCTGGCTTCGAAGTTGGTCCCGAGCGCCGCGGCGAGGAGCCGAGTCCAGAGCTCTCGCTTGACACGGACTTCAGGGTCATTGCGGACTGCCGCGTAGAGGGCGTGAAGATCCGCGAGGTCGAGATCGAAGCTCGGCGAGCCCGCACCCAGACGCCGTGAGATGAGCTCGGGGGTGGGGGTCAGGTGTTCCGTCGTCGCCAGTACCGCATCGAGCCACGAGACCAGCCGCTCAGCGTCGTCACGGCCGGCAACGTCGATCTCGTCGACAAAAGCCACCGTCCCGCTGGGAATCAGGTGATACAGCCGCCAGCGCGCACCGTCGGTGAGGATCCCGATGTACCTGCGCCCGAGTTGTTCGGTTCGGTCCCGGACATAGCCGGCGAGCTGCTCCTCCCACTTCTTGAGATCGCTCGCACTCGCGGTCAGCGTTCGCTTGCATTCGATCGCCGCGGATCCGATCTCGACGTCGATGCGTCGTCCACCGCCAACCTGGGCTTCAAGCGCGATCTCCGCGACGTCCTCATCGCTGATCGACAGTGGCGCGTCGAGTAGGAGTTTTCGGACGTCGCTCTGTAGGTCCGCTTCGGTTCGCCCGGGCTTCGGTGACGCGAGGCGGGCGACGATGTCAGCGGGCGTGTCCACGGTCGCTCTCAGACGTCGATGCGTGCTTTGGACGGGGGATCAAGACACGAGGTCGGGACACGGGCGGAGCGTAGCGACGCCAGGCCGCGGGATCGGTCTTCCGCCACTGCGTCCATGTCGGCTCGCGAGCGCCCGACGCGGAGGGTGTCCGTCCTCGACCATGCCGGGTGTGTACGAGACGTCCCGCATTCATGACCAATACCGCAGGCTCTCTGCCCGGGAGGTGAGTATCTCGGATCTGCTTCCGGATCCCTGGAGCGAACCGAACGATTCCGTCGAGTTGAGGACCTCGGGGAGAGCCGCTCTGCACCTGCTCTTTGACGCCGCGCCGGCAGCATCCGAGCTCGCAGAGGCCCTTGGAACGGTCGATCGGGAGGCTCGACGTACGGCTGCTGCGATCGCCCGGGGCGTCGACCCTTTGGAGCTTTCTGGGCGGGCCCTCATGCGGCGAAGTGACGGCTTTCAGGTTCAGCGGGCGGACCCCGGGTCACTCGACGTCGTGCTGCAAGCGAGCGTGGTGATCTACGGCGCGATCGTTAGTCAGCCGCTCTCGTTCGTCCTCAACCTCGCGGCCTTGACCGGCTACGGGAAGATCGTTCGACGGGCGATCGTCAGTCGGCACGAGCGAGCGGACGAGCTCATCCTGCGAGAGCAAGAGGAGCCCGTCCGGCTGGAGGTCCCGCCGCGGGGCCGGCCCCTCCGTCCCCGCCGTGAGGCGCAACTCCAAGATCCGACCGTTGAACCGCCCGAAGACTTCGAGCGCCGAATCCTTGTGCAGATGGGCCAAGCAGGTCCCGTGGTGATCCCGATCCCCAGCGCCCTTACCAAGATGTCGCTCACCACCGAATACGCCGACGGCAGCTCCGAAGAGGTGACCTTCGAGCGCCGACCGCCCTTGGACTAGGGCAGTGCGGCATGCGTTTGGATGATCGCTGCCCTCCTCGCTGTCGCTCGTCGTGCACACAGTTGCACCCGGGGTGCGGCGGGCGTACGGTGAACGCACCGGATGCTGTCCGTCGGAAAGCTCGCCGCGGGTCAGGAGTGCTACTACGAGCGCACGGTGGCCCACGGCCAGGACGATTACTACTCGGGCAAGGGCGAAGCCCCCGGCCGATGGATCGGCCGCGGCGCCGAGCAGCTCGGCCTCGACGGTCAGGTCCGGGCAGAACAGCTGAGCGCGATGGCCGCCGGGATTGATCCGTCCGACCCCGGCCTCCACCGTGCACTGCGGTCGAGTCGGAGCGAGGTGAGGGTCGCCGGCTACGACCTGACGTTCTCGGCACCGAAATCCGTATCGGTGCTCTTCGCCGTCGCGGACCCCGAGACGTCGAGGGAACTCGTCAGGGCACACGACGCCGCTGTCGGGGCCGCGCTGCGGTACGTCGAGGACACGGCCGTGAAAGTCCGCCGCGGGAAGGGCGGAGTCGTCGTCCAGCCCGGTGGTGGCCTCGTCGCCGCGGCCTACCGGCACCGCTTGTCGCGGTCGTTGGATCCGCAGCTGCACACCCACGTCGTCGCAGTGAACGCGAGTCAAGGTCCCGACGGGCGCTGGACGGCGCTCGACGCCCGGCACATCTACCGGCACGCGAAGACCGCCGGCACGCTCTACCAGGCGCACCTCCGAGCAGAAGTCCGCGACCGGCTCGGCTTGGAGTGGGGCGCGGTCTCGAAAGGCGCGGCCGAGCTGGTCGGCGTCCCGAAGGGCGTGCGCGATCACTTCTCGCGTCGGCGGATGGAGATGCTCGAGCAGGCCGAAGGTGACGGGTTCTCGCTGAACACCAAGGGCCGTGCCGAGTCCGCGGCGCTCGCCACCCGGAGTCGCAAGACCTACGAGGTCGACACCGTCACCTGGCGCGAGGAGGTCGTCGCCCGCGCGGCCGAGCACGGGCTGGACCGCGAAGCGATTGAAGCGCTTGTCGACGAAGGCCGCAAGGACCTCTCCCGCGGGGTGCGGATTGGCGGGCCGCCGGTCGATTTCGCGGCGCTCGACGCCCGGCTGGCGGGCCCGACAGGTCTGACCGAGATGGCCAACACGTTCTTCGCACGCGACGCGGTCCGCGAGTACGCCGAGGCCCACCAGCAGGGTGCGCGCGTCGTCGACGTCCGCGATCAAGCGCGTGAGTTCCTGAGGCGCGAGGACGTCCGCGATGTTCAGCTGTCCGATGAGCTCGACCGTCCGGGCGAGCAGGACCGGCTGTTCACGACCGACGACCTTGTCGCCACCGAGCGGCGCCTGGTCGCCACCGCGGCCGGCAGGGCGGGGGAGGGCGTCGCTCGCCTCTCGGACCGCCACGTCGACCGCGCACTGGCGACATCCGACCGCACGCTCAGCGACGAGCAGACGGCCGCAGTCCGCGTCGTCGCCGGATCGGGCAACGGTGTCGACGTCGTCGAAGCGCTCGCCGGCACCGGCAAGACGTACACCGCCGGAGTGCTCCGCCAGACCTACGAGTCGGCGGGACTGCATGTCGTCGGGGTGGCTCCGACGGGCCGGGCGGTCCGAGAACTGGCGGACGAAGCAGGGATCACCGGGTCCCGCACCCTGCACAGCATGATCGCCGCGATCGAGCGTGAACCCAAGGCGAAGCTCGCGGACGTCGTGATCCTCGACGAGGCCGCGATGGCCTCGACCCGCCAGACCGAACGGATGCTCCGCTGGGCCGAGGACCGCGGGGTCAAGGTGATCGCGATCGGTGACCCTGGGCAATTGCCGTCGGTGCAGGCCGGCGGATGGATGCGCGCCGTCGGCGAACGCGTCGGCCACCATCGCCTCGACCAGGTCCGCCGCCAGCGAGACCCCGACGAGCGGCGAGCCCTCGGGCAACTTCACGAGGGCCACAGCGTTCCGTACCTCGAGTGGGCGGACCAGGCCGGACGCGTCACCGTTCACGACCTGCCTCGGAACGGGATGGACCGAGCCGTGGCGGCGTGGGCGTCGGCCGTCGACGACCACGGGTTGGCGTCGGCGGTCCTGATCGCGCGGGACAACGACGCGCGTCGGGCTCTCAACGACCGGGCCCGCGAGGTACGACGTGACCTCGGCGGGCTGGGGGTGGACCACGACTACGGACCGGTGACCGTTGCTGCCGGCGACCGCATCATCTGTCGGCGGAACAATTGGGAGCTGGACGTCGACAACGGCACCCGCGGCACCGTCCAGTCGGCAACCGAGGACGGCATCACCCTCCGCACCGACACCGGCGCAGCTCGCGAGCTCCCCGCGGACTACGTCGCCGGGCACGTCGAGCCCGCCTACGCCTTGACCGGCCACGGGATGCAGGGCGGCACCGTCGAGTGGGCAGCGGTCGTCGCCGAACCGTGGGAGCTCACCCGCGGCTGGAGCTACACCGCGCTCTCCCGCGCCCGCGACGCCACCGAACTCCACGTCGTCGCACCCCACGACGATGACGACGAGCACCGCGACGAGATCGCGCCCAGCTACCGGCCGCCCCGTGCAACGCGGACGGAGATCCTCGATCAGGTCGCCCAGCGCATGACGGTTCGTGACGACGAAGACCTGGCCGTCGATCGGCTGGCAGAACCCGACGAGCGGCGGCTCCCCAACCCGCCGGATGTGCTGGCGCCGACCTCCGCGCCGCCCGCGAGGGACGTTTCTACAAACCCCGACCCGCCGGACCTCGCCGATCGCCAGCGCATCGCGGGCTTGCTGGACGAGCAGAGCCGCCTTCAGGAGCAGCGTCGCGCGTTCCCGACACACGACCTGCGTGCGTACGAGGATGCCGCCAGCCGCTTGCACCGCGTCCAGACGCAGCGAGCGTCGCTCGTCAAGCGCCTCCAGTCTCTGCCGGATCCGAGAAAGCGGTTCCTCCGCGCGCCGGCGGATGAGCACACTGCGGAACGCAACACCCTCAGAGGCGCGATCGCTGGCGCCGACACAGCGATTCGCGAGGCCGAGGCACGCCGAGACGTGGCCGCACACCGACTGCCGGGCGATCCGACGACGCTGCGCCGGGACTTCGACGACCTCGACAACGAGCTGCGGGGCATCACATCACGGGTCGAGCGAGGCTTGAATGCCGTCGCGGACCGTGAGGTCCGCTGGCAGCCCCGCTGGGCGACGCGACAGCTCGGTCCCCGGCCCAGCGACTACGCGCTCGCTGAGGAATGGGATCACGCTGCGCGAGGGATCGCGAAGCACGAGCTCCGCTATCGGCCGCGGGAGCCTGTGTCGGGTCTGAGCGCCGAGCAGCCCGCTGATGCGGACGAGGGTCGCGGATGGGCCCGGGCGGCACGCACTGTTCACGTGGTGCGAGAGGCGATCGAGCGCGGCCCGGAGCCTCCCGGCCACGGGGCCGATCTAGGCTGGTGAGCCCGCACTCTCGACGTGGACTCCGTGGGTGACGTTCTGCACGCTATCGCGCTTCGGGGCGGCGGCACCGGCCGTCGGCGGCGATCGAGTTGGCGACGGATAATCTGCTGTCGCCGATCGGGGTCGCCCCATGCCCGGCGATCAAAAAGCGGACGTGTGGCGGGTCGGGCCCAGTCTCGGCGCGAAGCAGCGGCCCCTGGGCCGGCCGTTCAGTGCAGGCCGAGGTTGGCGAGGCGGTAGGTCATCGCGATCTCGGACACGTTGAATCTCTGCGCAAGGGCGCTGATGTCCCTCTCGGTGTTGAAGGCGGCCGACACGAAGCGGCGGGGCATGAGGAGCTCTGCCGCGAAGTCGTTGGAAGCGCGTTCTTGCCGCCAGTCATAGCCGGGGGGCGAGCCCTCCTCGACTTTCACGTCGAGGTGAAGCTGTGGGTCCGAGACACTGAGGTGGTGGCCGAAGACCATGTGGCCGCACTCGTGGGCCAGGGAGAAGCGCTGCCGACGTTCGGGATGACTGGCGTTGATGCCGATGACTGCGCCGCCTCGCTCGGCAAAGATCAACCCGGATAGCTCGTCGGGGAAGGGAACGTGGATGACCATCGCGCCGCAGCGCTCGGCGAGGGCCTGTACGTCGACGGGTTCCCGGTCGACCGCGGCCTTCTCGAGGAGCTCGTTCGCAGCCGTCTGAGGCTGTCGCGAGCGAACGTTGATGTCCTTCGCGGGCATTTCTCGTCGGTCGGCCATTTCGAGAAGGCGATCGATGGCGGCGTCGACGTCGCTGATCGCTAGGCGCTCGGCCGTCGACCGCAGCACCGCGCGGACCGGGCGCCGAGAGGTGGTCGGCGGCAAAAAGTCCGCCGGCTCCCGCTCAAGCACGCGGGCAAGTTCCATCACGTCCTCGAGGCCGGGCGTGCGCTTACCCGACTCCCAATAGGAGATTGCCGTCTGGGTGCGCGACAGCTGGCGTGCCAGCTCGCCCTGCGACCAGCCTCGCTGCTCCCGGGCAGCGCGAATGGCCTGCGCAACCCAGGCTTTGGTGTCCGTCATCGAGGTCTCCCGTCCTCGATCGTTGACACGCGGCCAACGATCTGCAACCGTACATACCGTTCGGAGATACCGAGCGCGGTAGGCAGCACGTGCTGCCGGGCGAAAGATAGCGCTTTTACCGGGAAAAAGCTACGTCGGTAGCAGGCACGAGTGAGGAAACCCGTATGACCAACAGCAGGCACGTGACACAGAAGTCCGACGGTTCGTGGGACGTCAAGGCGCCGGGGGCGCAGCGCTCGAGTGCGAACCTCCCGACTCAGCGAGATGCTGACCGCCGGGCGGCCGAGATCCTGACCAACCTCGGGGGCGGCGAGCGGATCACCCATCGGCCCAACGGGCGGATCAGATCGAAGGACACGATCGCACCCGGGAACGACCCGTTCCCGCCGAAGGATCGGGAGCACTGATGTCCGGGTTCGACGCCGCGAAATGGCAGCGTGAGATGCGCGCCGCACAGCGCAAGGCGGAGCAGGCGTGGAAGCGCCAGGTCGATCAGGCCAACCGGGAGACGCAGCGGCAGGTCGACGCCCACAACCGCAAGGTCGACCAGCACAACCGGAAGATCGTCGCGGACCACAACCGGGAGGCGGAGCGGCACAACCGGCGAGTCGAGGCGGCCAACCGCCAGGAGGTCGGCCGCTTCAACCGAGAGGTCGCACGGGTGAACGCTCACAACGAGAAGGTGGTCTCAGGCCTCAATCGTCAGTTGCGATCTGCGGCGTCGGGGCCTCGGTACACGCTCGAGGAGCAGGGGCTGGCCGACCGGGTCCAGGCGGCGACGCTCGGCCGGGACGACCGCGAGTGGGACGTCTTTCTCAGCTACGCGCGCCTCGACGGTGGGATCGTTGGCGACCAGCTCCGCCAGCAGCTCGAGCACCTCGGCGTTCGCGTCTGGTTCGACGAGCTCGCGATCGTGCCGGGGCAGAGTCAGTCGCTGCAGATGGACAAAGGGCTACAGAGGGCTCGTGCGGGCCTGGTGCTGTTGACGCCTGCCTACATCGCCGGGCGTTTCTGGACTGAGCGAGAGCTTGGGGCACTGCTCCGCAAGAGCACCCTGATTCCCGTCCTGCACAACGTGACGTTCGAGCAGGTCTCGGAGTACAGCGGCATCCTTCCGGATCTCGCCGGCTTCGAGACCGCGCGAGACTCGCTCGACGTGATCGCCCAGAAGATCGCCGCGGCCGTTCTGCCGGAAGCCGACGCCGCAGCGGCCTGAGCCGCTGCGGCACCGAGATCGCATGGATGTCTTCGACGGTTGGGCTTTGCTGCGAGCCTGGGTCTCAGGAGTCGCAGCAGCGATCGCGCTCTTCGCGATGGTGTTCTACCCCGAGATCGTCACGCAGGTGCTGATGGAGCATGCTCAACACCAGGCGGACCGTCTGATCGAGTGGATCTACCCCCAGCTCGGGCTTCCTGCACCCATCGACGTCGGAGGCGCATAGTCGCGCCCGCCGGCGTCGCCTCGGCTCACGTGCAGTGGCGGATGATTGTGGGCAGGCTGACGCCGATGGTCTGGGCGACGTCGTTGAAGGTGTGGCTGTGGCGTCCGTGCTCCTCTTTGGCGGCCCGAAGCGCCTCGGCCGCGCGAATCTTCTGGGGCGTCATGACGGTCTTGCGGCCGCCCTTGCGGCCGCGAGCGCGGGCGGCAGCGAGGCCGGCGTGGGTGCGTTCGCGGATGAGGTCGCGTTCGAACTCGGCCAGGGCGCCGAACATGTGGAAGATGAAGCGGCCGCCGGCACTGGCGGTGTCGATCTGCTCGGTCAGCGATCGCAGCGCGACGTCGCGGTCGGCGAGCTGTGCGGCGATCTCGATGAGGTGGGGGAGGGACCGGCCGAGACGGTCGAGCTTCCAGATGCACAGGGTGTCGCCGGCGCGCGCGTACTCGAGGGCGGCCGCGAGCTCGGGTCGGTCGGTCTTTGCGCCGGAGGCGTGGTCGACGAAGAGCTTGGCGCAACGGGCCTGTTCGAGCGCGTCGAGCTGCGGACTCTGGTCGACGGTCGAGACGCGCGCGTACCCGATCAGCGCACCGGTTCCGGATCTCGCGGGGGCGGTTGAGGGCGTCTGCACCCGGGCAGCGTGTTAGAACCCGCGGACGCCCTCGATCGCGAACCGTTGAATTTGACCACTGGTTCTGACCTTCGACACGCCCAGTGTCCTTCGGGTTGGCGCACGGAGCCGCTCTTCGTGTCATAGACGTCCGTTTGTGACCCTAGACGTTGAGGCCGCGGTCGAAAGCGGACTGGTGGGGCCGCTCCATCGAGCGCCCGCCAACCCGAAGCCAAGTCCGACGGTCGGGACCGAGGCACCGTTCTCGGCGAGTCGTCTGCAACGGAGCCGCGGGTCACGAGTGAGATTCGTGGAACCGGACCCCGCGATTCAATGTGGGCTGGCGTGTACTTTCTACCGCTAACGACCGCCCCTCCTCATAGACGGAGACACCGCGTGGCACTTGAGTACAAGTTCGCATCGGCAACGCTCGGCGCATCTGAAAGAGAGAGTCGAATTACAGCAGCGAATAACATGCTCGCGAGGCTGGGCTGGGGGCGACTTGAGGCCGCGCAGGGCGACCATCTGCTTCTGCACGGCATGAATCCGTCTCAGGTGTCCGCCTTTCCCGCAAATGCAGGCATGATGCTTCAGATCGACGCTCTCGAGCGCGTCGCTGATTTGCTTCACGGGTACGACATTGTCGGCCGAAATTCCTGAACAGCACGAGAACTGCTTCTAGCCGGACAGCGAGATTCGAACTGTCAACCAAGGGCGAGTGATCGCCCCTTGCTCGGTGAACGATCCTGCGACGGGCACTGTTGTCGGTGCCGACGCAGGCGGGTTGCTCTTGCGGGCTTTGTTGTTCGAATCGAACGTCATCGATTCATCCAGCCTGCGGGAGTTCCCACACTTGATCCGTTCGTTCGGAATCGAGCAACTGACAGCCCTGCTCGAGCACGGTGATTTTCAGATCATGTGCGACTCGAGGACGCTCGCTGATTTTGGCGCCGGTCCGGGAGAATCTAGTGCGAGCCGGGGGAGGGTCAACGGCGGAAATTTCCGAATTAATCTCGGGTGGGATGTGCCACCACAGTCGTGGTTCGGGCACGTCTCCGACGACCTAGAGGCATCGCTGAACGCTTCGTGCTCGAAGCACGAGACATCGTCTTTCTTGAGCGTGCTCGAGGAATGCTTCGTGCCTTTGCCGAATGGGTTCGGAGTCGCGGCAGTAGCTCAGCTTGAGTTGGACCTCGCATCTGAGAACCACGAGCTGCATGCCGCCGCCCTGCGGCACGTCCTGCGGACTCACGGGCTGATGCGTCGTGACGAAACGTCTGAACTATGGATCGACGTAGCCGCCCTGGGCGGCGGGTCCTTCCGGGTTGCTACGAACCTTGCCAAGTTCGGCATCGAATCCGAACAGCGCCACGACCTTGTCCGAGAAGCATTGTTCGCGATAGGGGGGGTGAATGTGCGGTTGGAGGAGATGCAGGCTCTTGGCGCCGTGTCGGGGTTCCAGCCGGATGAACTGCCGATCTTTGAGGGCAAGCTGGCGTTCTTTGCGAAGAGCGTAATGCCCGAGGGCCAAACCGAGCGGTTCAATCAGGTCGTGACGTTGTCTGGGCTCCCCGATATTGCGGCGCCCGGGTCAGGCGATCAAGTTGATGTCGATCGACTCCTAGAAATTCGACGGAGCTCGGAGTGCAGAGAGTTTCGCTCGTGGCTCAGAACGTTCAGCGCCGCCGACTCGGTAGAGATCGAAGAACGTGTTGCCAACTTCCGCAGTCGAGTTGCAGGGACCGCGACGAGCACTTTCGGACGGGTAGTCCGGTTCGGAATCACAACGGGTGCAGGGCTGATTCCCGGGATCGGGCTACCCCTGGGACTCGGGTTGGGCGCGCTAGATGGCTTCGTTCTGGAGAAGCTCGTAGGTGAGCCGGGACCAACCGCGTTTCTGGATCGGCAGTACCGGTCAATCTTCTAGTGGACCGTTCCAGCGATGGGCAGTTCACCGTTCACTGGATATCGCGCGTCGAGCGGACCATCTGTGGCGGTGATTGATCGCTCTGGCCGCTGCGAATAACCGCGGGCGAGACGATCGAAAAGCGGCGGTGAACCGTGTACGGTGCGCCGGTGCTTCAACCAGCCCGCCATCGCCCACGAACTGCCGACGCTCGGCATTCAGCGCCGCAACAGTTCGTGCGACGGGCAGCGGTTCTACTCGCGGCCATTCTCACGTTGGTCGCGGTCCTGGGCGCGCCGAGCTCGAGCGAAGCGAAGGCGAAGAAAAAGCCTCCGTTCGTCACGCAGCCGGTGCCGAAGCTGCGAGCCGCCGCGCAAGGGGCGAAGACGATCCTCGTCTCGGCGCGGACGAAGAGCGGCGCGACGTGCAGGACGAACGTCAGCGTCAAGAAGGTCAGCCAGACGCTCGCGAAGGTCAAGGCGACAAAGAAGGGTCGGGCATCGTGGCGCTGGCAGATCCTTCCGACTTCGCCGTCGGGCACATGGAGGTTCAAGGTCACCTGCACCAAGGGAAAGGCAAAGGGTGTCGCCACCCGACGCGTCCTCGTTGTCACGGGCAACAAGACCGGAAAGGGGCCGATCGGTGACCCGGCCTCACTTGCGAACCCGGATGGCGAGATCGCCGGGCTCGGTGGCGACGACTGCGGTCCGTTCAACTCGCCGCCGCTCAAGCAGTGCACGTGCTTGGCGTGGCAGAAGCGCCGCGACGTCTACGACACGTCGGTCGCTCGCGGCGTCCCGAGCGGCGGCGGACGAGGCGGCGGCTACTACGTCTGGGACGGCGGACAATGGCTCGTCAACGCCCGGCGTGGAGGTTTCCCGACGGGGAGTCAGCCGGTTGCCGGTGCCCTGGTCGTCTGGGGCGTTCCGAACAGCGCATCGTATGGGCACGTTGCATACGTCGAGCGAGTCGAGTCTCCGAGCCGGGTGATCGTCACCGAGTGCAATTACGACTGGAAGGGCAGTTGCCGGACGATCCCGATGAACCCCGCCGCGATCACGAACTTTCAGGGTTACATCTACGGGGGTCCGTCTGGCAGCGGACTTGGTGGCACCGGCACTTCGCCCGCGCCGACGTTCTCCGATGCCGGAGGCATCATTTCGGGCAGCGGTGCTGCGCTGGTCAAGGGCGGGGCAGGGAAGGCGTTCCAGCCCCAGACGGGCCCAGACGACGCGAAGGCCATCGCCCTCTCGGGTCCTCGTATCGGCGTCGTCACCGCCAATGGGACCGCACTCGTTAAGCGCGATTCCGGGCAGGGTTTCGAGGCTCAAACGGGTGCCGCGGACGCCCTTGACCTCGCGCTCGGGGGATCTCGAATCGGCGTGGTTTCCGCCAACGGCACCGCCCTCGTCAAGCGCGACTTCGGTCAGCCCTTTGAGGCTCAGACCGGTCAGGGAGACGCACGAGCCATCGCCCTTTCGGGAACGCGTGTGGGAGTGATCACCGCGAACGGGACTGCGATGGTGAAGCGTGACCTCGGGCAACCGTTCGAAGCTGTGACGGCCCCCGGAGACGCCACGGCGATTGCCCTGTCCGGATCGCGAGTCGGCGTGATCACGGCGAACGGCACGGCGCTGGTGAGCCCCGACCTTGGGCAGCCTTTTCAAGCCCAGACAGGCGCCGGCGACGCACTCGACATCGCGCTCGGAGGAAATCGAATCGGGGTCGTCACTGCAAACGGCACCGCACTCGTAAAGTCCGATCTCGGCCAGCCATTCCAGGCCCAAACCTCCGCGGGGGACGCCCGCGCCATCGCGCTGCCGACAGACTAGGTGCCTCTGCCGTCTCCGAGTCGGCGCAGCGGGCGTCCGGTTGTCCGTCGGCCGGTAATCGGGCGCTGCGGGCCGCGGCAGCCGGCGGTGACGGGGCGCCGTCAGGAGGGGTTCGGGACCACGCCGTGCCAGGCCCGGAGCCACGGCGCGTTAGCGCTGCGCTTCGGACGACCCGCAAGGACCCAAAAGCTCCGGATAGACCCCGGCCAGCCCGTCCCACGTCCGTCGGCGGGCGCCCGCACGGTGAACCGCTCGCTCTTCGCTGAGTTGCCCTTGGCCTGATTGCACGGCCAGCATGCCCACGCGAGGTTCTCTTCGTCGGTCCAGTCACCGCCGCGGGTGCCGGCCTCGAGATGCTCGAGACTCGACAACACCACCCAGTAAGCGAAGTGCGCCTCACTGGTCTTGCCGTGAGGGTGGAACGGGAACTGCCTGGGCCGCAAGGCGCTGAAGCAGCGCATAACGACGGACGGGATCGTTCGCCGGCCGCAGTAACAGCACGTGAAGTGATCGCGCTGGAAGATTCGCGCTGTCTCTGCGGGCGACATCGACGGGCGCTTCTCGACGGGTCGAGGCTCGAACGCGATGGTCTCGATCTGGAGATCGGCAGCGTCACGGTTGCCGCGGCCTAGCGCCGACGCCGTCTCGGTCAACGCAGCCAGGATGGCCTCGGGATCGAGGACACACTCATAGCCAGAGCCTGGCATGGCGACCGCGAGGGCGCTACGCGAAAGCGCTACGCAAAACAGTCTCGGAACCCGCTACGCAAAAGCGCTACGCAAAAATCTACGCCAGATTCTGGGGGCACCCGGTTCGCCCCCGAGAACGAGGAAACCCCCGTCATGGACGGGGGTTCCGGTGTTGCCGCTGAGGTGGAGCTAGACGGGCTCGAACCGTCGACCTCCTGCATGCCATGCAGGCGCTCTTCCAGCTGAGCTATAGCCCCAGCGCGACGAGCAAGGTACCACGGGAAGGTCCGAGGAGGTCGTGCGGGTGCCCTCCGCTGGCGGTGCGCCCGGGAGCGACGGGGCCCGGCCCGCGAGGAAGCCTCGTCAGGTCGCGAACTGCCAGGTCGTTTGGCTGAACTGGTCGCCGTGGAAGAAGCCCAGGCCGCGGTCGGGGCGGACGCGGAAGACGAGGGAGTCGATGTCGACCAGGTCGTCGTTGACCGGGCTCGCGTGGGCGAAGCCGCCCTCGACGGCGCGGAAGGCCCAGACGTCGGTGCCGTACTTTGCTCCGTAGGCGGCGGCGACCGGGGTGAGGGTGGGGACGTCGGTGATCTGCTCGGCGGTGCCCTCGAGGATCACGTCCAGGCCGTCGGCGAGGGAGCTGGTGCCGGTGGTGAGGATGCAGGCCGGGTTCGCGGCGAGATTGCGGGCCTTGCGCTCCTCGGCGCCGGTGGAGAACCAGATCGCGTCGTCGTGCCAGACCGCGATCAACGGGGTGACGTGGGGGCGGCCGTCGGGACGGACGGTCGAGATCCAGAAGAGCTCGGCGTCGCGGACCAGGTCGCGGGCGGTCGGCCAGGGCGTGGGAGAGGCGTCGGCATGCGAGTAGCCGTGGATCTCGCCGGTCGGCTCGGTGGTGCGGGACATGGGGCGCTCCTTCGGGTCGGGGCACCGGGCGGCGCGGTGCCGCCCGGCGTTCACCATCTCCGACCCCAGCGGCCCGGGGAACTCATCGGCGCGCGGCGGGTCCCGTCGTGGCGAACGCGCGGATCTCCTCGGCTTCGGCGTCCTCTCGGCCACGGCGGTGACCGGGGCGCCGAAGGCCGGGGAGGGCTCCGGGGGCCGCAGGCCGAGGCCCCAGCCGAGGCGCTCGCCCGGGCGGGGCTGCGCCACGTCGATCGCGTAGGTCTGGCCGTAGGCGTGCGTCCGGTGGCTGGGGCCCGCGGACGCCGGGCTGTTCAGCGCCTTCCAGCGGCCGCGGACGGGCGGGTCGACGACGACCGGCTCGCGGTCGGTGCGCGGCGGGCGGACGAGGGACAGCAGCACCGTCATCCCCGCGATCCACGGGAGGTTCATCGCGACCGTCGCGCCGATGACCAGGGCGAACAGGCGCAGCCAGGTGGTCTGCAGTCGGGCGATGGAGCGCTTCATCGGCGGCCTCCGAGGACGGTGGTCAGGAGTGGGACGACCCGCTCGGGGGGGATCTCGAACCGGCCGCCGGAGCGGCTGCTCAGCCAGCCGGCCGCGACCAGCTGGCGAAGGTGGTGGTAGACCTGCCCGCTGGTGCCCATTCCGTCGAGCTCGGTCAGCTCGCGGGCGGTCCGGGCGCCGTCGGCCAGTGTGCGCAGCAGCCGCAGGCGCACCGGGTGCGCGAGGGCGGCCAGCACGTCGGCCACGTCCTCCCAGTCGTCGGACAGCAGCGCGTCGGTGGTGCGGCCCTCCTGCCACCGGGCGACGCGGCCGTCGGGCAGGTCGACCGCGCCGACGAGCATCACGGCGCCGGGCGACGGGAGGCGCTCGGTCAGGCCGTTGAGGGCCCGGAGGGCGTCGTCGGCTCCGGGGCGTGCCGGGGGCGTCGGGGGCGGGGCGGCGCCGGCGCCGGGCCGCCGGGCGCGTGGTGCTCGTCGCCTCGCCCGCGTCGTCGTGGTGCAGGTCCGCTGCGGCGCCGGTGTGCGCGGGCGCCGAGCGCTCGAGCAGCGTCGCGATGCCCTGCTCCAGCGACGCGACCCGGGACTCGAGCGCGGCGATGCGGTCGTCGGCCATGTGCCGGTGATTCCGAAATCACGGAATCACGTTTGCCCATATCGCCGCGCTGCAGCCTCAGACGACGCTGGCCCCGCCGTCGACGATGAACTGCGTGCCCGTCGTGAACTTCGCGGCGTCGGAGAGCAGCCAGGCCGCCTGCTCCGCGATGTCGATCGGGTCGCCCAGGGGCTGGGTGGCCTCGAGCTGGGCGGCGAGGACCGGGTCCTCCATGACCGCGCCCAGCATCGGGGTGCGGATCGAGCCCGGGAGGATCACGTTGACCCGGATGCCCCGCTTGGCGTAGTCGAGGGACGCGGAGCGGGTCAGGCCGATGACGCCGGTCTTGCTCGCGATGTAGCCCGGCATCCCGGGCACGGTGTTGTTGGCGGCGAGCGACGAGGTGTTGACGATCGCGCCGCCGCCGTGCTCCACCATGTACGCGATCTCGTGCTTCAGGGAGAGGAAGACGCCGGTCAGGTTGATCCCGATCGCGCGGTTCCACTCCTCCAGGGTGGTCTCGTGCAGCGCGGACTGCGGGCCGATCCCGGCGTTGTTGAACGCGCCGTGGAGCCCGCCGAAGGCCTCGACGGTGCCGGCGACGAGCGCCGCGACGCTGTCCTCCTGCGACACGTCGGTGCGGAAGAAGCGGGCGGTGCCGCCGGCCGTGGTGATCTGCTCGACGGTCTCGGCGCCGCCGGCCTCGTCGAAGTCGGCGACCGCGACCGACGCGCCGCGGGCGGCCAGCAGGATCGCGGTGGCCCGGCCGATGCCACTGGCGGCGCCGGTGACGATGATGCTCTTGCCCGTCAGGTCGAGGGAACGGAAGGACGTCTCCGTCATGGTGTGGTGCTCCTCTTGAGGTGTTCGTGAGGCCCTGACCGGTGATCCGGCCGGGCGTGGGAGAAGATCGAGAGCTCGGCGATGGCCTCCCGGAGCGCGTCGACGGGATCCCGTCCCGCGTCGATCAGCTCCTCCAGGGCCACGCGGATCACCGCGAACGTCGTCGCCGAGGCCACGCGGGCGCGGACGGACGGCGCGTCCACGCCGAGGCGCTCGGCGAGCGCCGGGCGGACCAGCTCCTCGCCGTCGTGGAACGCCTGCAGCAGGACCGCGCGCAGGCCGGCGTCGCGGAACAGCAGCGGGAACAGCCCGCGGGTGCGGGCCGCGTGCTCGCCGCCGACCCCGAGGTCGAAGCCGGCGATCACCGCCTCGCTGATCGCGAGGTCGGTGCGGGTGCGGATGGTGTCGGCCAGGAGTGTCGAGCCCCAGTCGAGCACCGGGCGCACGGCCTCGTGCTTCGTCGGGAAGTACCGGTAGAAGGTGCGCTCCGACAGCCCCGCGGCGTCCGCGAGCTCGTCGCCCTTGAACGCCACCGACCCACGCTGCACGTAGAACAGGCACACGGCCTCGGAGGCCTCGAGCATCGATCGGGTCAGCCGCGGACTGGGCACGTCACCGACGCTACTCCCCTACTGGCAGAAACTGCCAAAACACGGGGATCCTGGGCTCCGGCGCGGCGGGATGCGGGTCGCCGGACGCGGCGGAGACCGCGCGCGGTCAGCTGCCGCGCAGGAAGTCCGGCGGCTCGAGCGGGCGGTCCGGACCGTTGTTCTCGCGGAGCCGTGAGCCGGTGCTCGACGACGATCCCGGACCGAGCTGGCGGGGGCCGCCGGTGGTGCCGCGTCCGACCTCCCGCGGCCGCCGCTCGGACGCCCGCCTCTCGGCGTCGCGGTCCCGCGGGGGCGTGCGCGCCGGCCGGTCCGCCGGCCTCGGCGTCACCCGGTCCAGCGCTCCGACGAGCGCGGCGTGGGTCGCGCGGACGTCGTCGAGGAGGATCTTCGCGTTGACGTCCAGGGAGCGGCCGAGCTCGCGGAGGTCCTGGGCCAGCGTCTCGCCCTCGCGCAGGACGTGCTGGGCGACCTCGCGGGCCCGGCGCAGCGAGGCGTTGGAGCGCTTCTGGACCTCGTCCTCCGTGGCGGCGGCCAGGCGGACGGCCTCCTCGTGGGTGGTCCGGGCGGCCTCGGTGACCTGCCGGGCGGTGGCCTCGGAGTGCTGGCGCAGCTCGGAGGCGCGCGCCTCGGCCTCTCCGACGCGGCGGGCGGCGTCGGCCTGCGCCTGGGCGAGCAGTGCCTGGGCGCGCTCGGTCGCCTCGCGGGTGACCTCGGCCGCGGTCTGCTCGGCCCGGGCGCGCTCGTCGCCGACCGTGACGCGCGTGGCGGACTCCAGGCGGCTGGCCTCCTGCTCGGCCTCCCGCAGGCGCCGCTCGCCCTCCTGGATCGCCTGGCGGCGCAGCTGCTCGGCCTGCTCTGCCGCCTCGCGCTCGGCGGCGGTGCCCTCCTGCTGGATGCGCGCGCGGCCGTCGAGGATCACCTGCTCGGCCGTGGCCCGGGCCTCGGCGAGCAGGTCCTCGGCCTCGGCCTCGGCGGCCGCGACGCGCATCGCGGCGGCCCGCTCGGCCTCGGCGATCCGGGCGTTCGCGCGCGCCTCGGCCTCGGCGACCTGCGCGTTGGCGGCCTTGACCGCGTCGTTGCGCAGGGTCTCGGCCGTCTCCTCGGCGGCGGCGACGATCCGCGCGACCTGGTCCCCCGGGGCCGACGAGGCGCCTGGGAGCCACGCCAGGTCGTCGTCGGGCCGCGCGAGGCGCGGTCGGGGGCGTCCTGCCATCCGGCGAGGATCCCAGACCGCGCGGCTCCCGTGTCGGGCGGGAGGAGGTGTCCGGCCTCGACCTCGACGCCCGCCGGGTACGCCGCACGCCGCGGCCTCACGGCCTAGGTACCTCGTTGGCGATGGATAGAGGTCCCGGTGCACCCGGAGTTGCCGGCACCCGGTGCGGCCCGTACGTTCGGGTCCCTCCCCGACGCGGTGGCGGTGGGCCTATAGACCGATGTACAGAGGTCCGCTCTACCATGGAAGGTCGCGCATGGAGCACCGTTACGATCCTCAGGACATCGAGCCCCGCTGGCAGCGTGTGTGGGCGGAGGAGAAGACCTGGGAGGTCGACAACGCCGTCCTCGACGATCCAGCCGTCGACCCGGTCTACGTCCTCGAGATGCTGCCGTACCCGTCGGGCGAGCCGCACGTCGGGCACCTGAAGAACTACTCCATCGGCGACGCCGTGGCGCACTTCAAGCGGCGCCAGGGCAAGACGGTCCTGCACCCGCTGGGCTACGACGCGTTCGGCCTGCCGGCGGAGAACAACGCGATCAAGACCGGCCAGCACCCGCGCGACGCGACGGAGAAGTCGATCGCGTCGTTCCAGGAGCAGTTCCGCGACTGGGGCGTGTCGATCGACTGGTCGCGCGAGATCGCGACGCACCGGCCCGAGTACTACCGCTGGACGCAGTGGCTGTTCCTGAAGCTGCTCGCCGGCGGGCTGGTCGAGCGCCGCAGCGCCGCGGTCAACTGGGATCCGGTCGAGGAGTCGGTGCTCGCCAACGAGCAGGTCATCGACGGCCGCGGCGAGCGCTCCGGCGCGCTGGTGGAGATCCGCCAGCTCGAGCAGTGGTTCCTGAAGATCACCGACTACGCACAGCGGCTGATCGACGACCTGGACACGATCCAGTGGCCCGAGCACGTCAAGACGATGCAGCGCAACTGGATCGGCCGCTCGGCCGGCGCGCGCGTGTCGTTCCAGTGCGAGGAGACCGGCGACGACTACGAGGTCTTCACCACCCGCCCGGACACGCTCTTCGGCGCGACGTTCTTCGTCCTCGCCCCGGAGCACCCCGACGTCACCGCGCTGGTGGCGGGGACCGACCGCGAGGCCGAGGTCAAGGCGTATGTCCAGCAGGCGCTGACCGCCGAGCGCGGCGAGCGCGGCGCGGCCGACAAGCCGAAGACCGGCGTCTTCCTCGGCCGCCACGTCGTCAACCCCGTCAACGGCGACCGGCTGCCGATGTACGTCGCGGACTACGTCCTCATGGACTACGGCACCGGCGCGATCATGGCGGTCCCCGGCCACGACCAGCGCGACTTCGACTTCGCGCAGGCGTACGAGCTGCCGGTCAAGCGGGTCATCCAGGGTGCCAACGAGGGCGCCCCGGACGACCACCTGGGCGACGACGCCGCGTGGGAGCTGTCGCCCGAGGCGTTGCCGTACATCGGCGACGGCCCGGTCGTCGACTCGCACCCGGACTTCGACGGGCGCCACAACCGCGAGGCGCTCGCGGCGATGAACGAGTGGCTGAAGGGCGAGGGCAAGGGCGAGGAGGCGATCAACTTCCGCCTGCGCGACTGGCTCGTCTCGCGCCAGCGCTACTGGGGCTGCCCGATCCCGGTGATCCACTGCCCCGAGCACGGCATGGTGCCGGTGCCCGAGGACCAGCTGCCGGTCGTCCTGCCCGACGTCGAGGACTACAAGCCGAAGGGCCGCTCGCCCCTGGCCGCGGCGGAGGACTGGGTCACCACCACCTGCCCGACCTGCGGCGGTCCCGCCAAGCGCGAGACGGACACGCTGGACACCTTCGTCGACTCCTCCTGGTACTTCCTGCGCTACACCGACGCGCAGAACGCCGACGCGCCGTTCGACCCGAAGGCGACCAACCGCTGGATGCCGGTCGACCAGTACATCGGCGGCGTCGAGCACGCGATCCTGCACCTGCTCTACGCGCGGTTCTTCTGCAAGGCGCTGACGGACCTGGGCGTCCTGAACGTCAACGAGCCGTTCCAGAACCTGTTCACGCAGGGGATGATCACCAAGGACGGGGCGAAGATGTCCAAGTCCAAGGGGAACGTCGTCGCCCCGCGGGCGATCATCGACCGCTACGGCGTCGACACCGCGCGGACCTACGTCTGCTTCATGGGCCCGCCGGACCAGGACGCCGACTGGTCCGACGAGGGCGTCGAGGGCGTCTCGCGGTTCCTCGGGCGCCTGTGGCGGCTGTCGGCCGAGGCCGCCGAGCGCGTCGGCGGTCCGTCCGGCGTGCGCGGCGCGGTGCGTCCGGGCGACGAGGCGGCGAACGACGCCGACTCCGGCGTCGCGTCCGCCGAGCCGCACACGGTCGTGGCCGGCATCCTGGCCCCCGCGTCCCCCGAGGGCGACGACCTGGAGCTCGTCCGCAAGGCGCACTGGGCGATCGACAAGGTCACGCAGGACCTCGACGGCCGCTTCGCGTTCAACACGGCGATCTCCGCGGTGATGGAGCTCGTCAACGCGGTCTCCTCGCGGCGCAACCGGCTGGTCGAGTCGAAGCCGAAGCCGCTGGAGGTCGACGACCTCGGCAACGAGACCTTCGACCCGGAGGCCCTGGAGTCCTGGTCGATCGCGACGGCGTCGGGCTGGGCCGCGATCCGCTTCGCGCTGACGACGGCCAACACGCTGCTGCAGCCGTTCGCGCCGCACCTGACGGCCGAGGCCTACGAGCGCCTGACGGGCACCCGCGTCTGGGAGCAGCCGTGGCCCGAGGCCGAGCAGCGCTACCTGGAGCGCGACGAGTTCGAGCTCGTCGTCCAGGTCCAGGGCAAGGTCCGCGACCGCGTGATGGCCCCGACCGGCGCGTCGAAGGACGAGCTGGAGACGCTGGCGATGGGCCGCGAGAAGCTGCAGCCGTTCCTCGAGGGCAAGACGGTCGTGAAGGTCGTCGTGGTCCCGGGGAAGCTCGTCAACGTGGTGGTGCGGTAGGGACGCACCGGTCTGGTGGGCGGTCGGCCGGCCGGCCGCGGGGCGCGCCGCGCGCGGCGCGGGGCCGCGTCGAGTTCCGGATCGACTCCCTCCTACGGGGCCGATCCGGAGCACGTCTGGGCCGCGCCACCGGTCGTCGGGTCGTGTTCCGGATCCACCCCCGCGGGGCCGATCCGGAACACGTCCAGGGCGTGCCAGGGGTCAGCTCACGCCGCTGGGCAGCCCTGGCCCGTGTGGTGGAGCCCGCTGCCCGAGCCCGCCTCCGGGGCCCGCCGCGCGCCCCCGCTGCCGCCCGCCGCCCGCCGCCCGCCCCCCCCCGTCGGTGCCCGCGGCCCCCGCCGCCAAAGTCGGCACGGGCGCGGCACGTTCGGGACGTCCCACGCAACGCGGGCGTTCGTAGCCTCGGCGGAGTGCTGGATCGTCCCTGGGTGCGCCTCGTCCTCGGGGCTCTCGCCGCCGCCCTCCTCGGGGCGATGGCCGCGCGCGTCGCAGTGTCGGTGGCCGATGGGGGCGGGGCCGGGACCGTGGCGTCGGGGGCCGGCGGCGGATCCTCGCGCGGTGGCTCGTCGGGATCGTTCACCTCCACGGGTGGAGGGGCGTCGGGGGACGGTGGCCAGGCCGGCGGGGCGTCCGGCGACGCTGCCGGCGGGTCCGCCGGTGCGACGGCCACGCTGTCCGGCGGGTCCGGCCGGGTCACGGTCCACGTCACCGGCGAGGTCCGGCGGCCCGGCGTCTACGCGCTCCGCGACGGGGACCGGGTGAACGACGCCGTGAAGCGCGCGGGCGGCGCGACGCGCGACGGGGACCGCCAGGCGCTGAACCTCGCGGCGCCGGTCCGCGACGGGTGACGTTCAGGGCGCACCTGGAGCTTGCGGACCTTGCGGTTGCGTTGAAGCGACGGGTCATCATCCTGCAG